>JBLIBC010000026.1:0-16284 GCA_047632015.1 Glaciecola sp. | reverse complement strand
GAATTTGAAATCAAAGCAAAATCAACTTTGAAATCAATTTCATCGACACTGTAAATGTCAATTATTCCAGCTTTTTTGGGAGCGTCTTTTCGAGATCGCAAAGCATAAATTGTTGCGTCTTTGTCAACTACATTTAACGCCTTTACATGCTTTTCAGCAATGGTCCCTAACCCGATGATTAATACGTTCATTTATATGAAGTCTATCTTCTTTTCTCTCAAAAGATAATCTAAAAATTCAAAATCTATAGGATGATCTAAATCGAAACAAAGGTGATCCATCACAAAAACCATAGATTTATCTGTAATGGGGGATTTCACATCAGCATCAAAAAACTTTCTCTTATACCAATAAAAAGAAGCATTAAGATCATATACCGGAGGGGCTGCTTGCCTAGACATTACAGATCCATCCGCAGCCTTTTTTGGCAAAGCATAAAAACCATTCTCTTTCTTTTCAACCATGTTGAAATATGGATTTCTTTCAGCAGGATTAACAGAGAATAATGTCAAAGCTTCTTCATTCGAAGATATCAACTCAAATGCTTTTTCCAAATCATCAAGCGTTCGTAAAGGAGAGGTAAGATCTAAGTCCAAAACGTAATCAAACTTTTCTCCCTTTTTGTTTTCCTCATGTTTTATTAAATCTTTAATCGTATCAATTTTTCCAGCCGCATCAGTAGCTAAAAATGCAGGACGTTCATATTCTGTCTCAATACCACAATTTTTAGCTGCAGTTCTAATGTCCTTATCATCTGTAGACAATGCTATTACAGCTCCTGTTTTTTCAGCAAGTTTATTAGCCACTTTCACTGTATATTCTATCAACGGTTTCCCGGCCAATACTTTTATGTTTTTACCTGGAATTCCTTTTGAACCTCCCCTTGCGCAAATTGTAATTAGTATGTTCACTTTAATGTTTTTTATGTTAACCCTTTTAAAACAGAAACTATGCTATCTGCTGCTCCTCCTTTATAATATAAGTTCCCCTCACTGTATGCAGGTAGGCTCATTACTTTTTGAATTGCTGTATCCATTTCACTTTCAACCAGTGCTGTTTGAATGATATTACTACCACATGATCTCCCTTCTTGTCTGGCACCCAAATTAATGACGTACTTGTCAAAAGAAGCTGCCTCTATAATTCCACTTGATGTATTTCCCAATAAAAATTTACAATGTTTCATAGCAGAAAAATAGCTTTGAACACCTAGATTTTCTTTCATGAATACGTTCTCCGCATTTGAAAGTTCATTGATAAAAATGTTCCTAATAATACTTCCAGCGGTATCCGCATTCGGCATCGTTATTAAAAACTGTATTTCTTTGTGTTTTAGGATGACCTTTACTATCTCGTCAGCGAATGTAGCATTCATTTCTGCCTTAACCGTTTCCGGATGAAAAGTCACAAGAGCAGTTGTTTTACCAATGTTAATTCCCCATTTCTCCTCAAATTCTACAACGTTTAGCAGGTTCAATTCCAATATGTTATCCAAACTTAATGCCCCTACATTGTGTACATTATTAGCTACATCAATGAGTTCCTCTACTCGCCTTTTGTGACCTTCGGTAGAGGTAAAATGTACTTGCGAAGCGTGACTTAAGGCATGACGAAACACATTATCAATTGCTCCCAAGGTTTTTTCACCACCATGCAAGTGGGCGAACTTTATTGAAAATGGTAATCCAGATAATACAGCTGCAAACATCTCGAACCTATCACCTAAACACAAAACCACATCAAAGTCTGATTCATGTCTAGTCCAAAATTGTGCAAACTTTACCATGGTTAATCCCATAGCGGTTGAAATTGCCTCCTTGGTGTCTGACAACATCATGCTGTCTATTTCGTAGTTCACTTCAATCCCCGAAGCTTCAATCTGATCCTTCGTGTACCCGTGATAATTTGATAGATGCGTGCCAAAAACAATGGTTTTCAACTCAAAAAAATCGTCTTTTTTCAGGGCCTTTAATAAGGGCAAATAAATACCAAAATCTGCTCTCGAACTAGTTAGTACAGCTATTTTCATGCAATATCTTCAAAAGAAAGCATGTCATGCGCTTCCTTATTTACCTTCAGTTTTTTTCCAATCACTTCATCCCATTTCATTGGGGAAATACCACCACCTGGCCTCAAAGCAATTAAGTCACTTTCTTTTATATCAGTGCCTGCCTCAACGGCATTCAAAAAGTGAATGCTTTTCCTGGCAATTGACATGTTTTTTTGCTCGCTTTTACTTGGTACTTTTTCTCCTGAGCCACTAATGGCTTGCTCAATGTTTCTAATGGCTGTAACCATCGCCTTTAACTCTTGAGGCTCAAGTGACGCAGCATGATCAGGTCCTGGTAAAGTCCTATCCAAAGTAAAATGCTTTTCAATGACAGTTGCGCCCATCGCAACGGCAGCAGTTGGCACTTCGATTCCCAAAGTATGATCAGAGTAACCTATTTCCACTCCGAATGATTCACCAATGGTCAACATGGCTTTTAAATTGACATCAAGCATAGGTGTTGGATACTCTGTGTTACAATGTAAAATTGTAATGTCTTTTTTATCCACTCCAAATTTTAACATGACGTCAACTGCTGCGCTAATATCATCCTCGGTACACATTCCAGTAGACAAGATTACTGGCTTTCCTTTTTTAGCGATAGCTCGCAAGTACGGGTAATTTGTAATTTCTCCACTTGGCACTTTAAATAAATCTAATCCTAATTCGTCCAAGTAGTCTACCGTATCGGTATCAAATGCAGTGGAAAAAAACTTAATATTGCTGTCTTTACAGTAAGACATTAACTCCACGTGATCATCGTGACTCAATTCAAGTTTCTTTAACATGTTAAACTGTGAATTGTCCTCACTTCCTGCGTTCTTATTTTGATAATCTGCTTTTTTCGCTGAAGGACTAACCAATTTAGAGGCCTTGAATGTTTGAAATTTCACATAATCTACACCTGCCGCCACAGCAGCGTCAATCAACTTCTTAGCAGTAGGAATATCTCCATTGTGGTTGACACCAGCTTCTGCAATTATTAATGTTTTGTTTATCATAATATTCTTCCAGGATTTCCAACAATTGTTTTTCCGTGACCTACATCTTTCAGCACCACAGCACCAGCTCCTATAATTACGTTCTCTCCAATTTTAACTCCTTGTTTAACCACACTATTTGCTCCTATAAAACTTCCGGCACCCACATGAACATTCCCCAAAAGTACAGCTCCAGGAGCAACATGCACCCCGTCTCCTAACAAGCAATGATGTTCCACAACACAAGAAGTGTTTAATATACAAAAATCACCGATTTTAACCATGGGATTTATTGCACAATTCCTAGAAAAAAAATTGCCCTGGCCAAAAGTAACTTCAGCCGAAATACAAGCGTCAGGATGAATCACGTTAACCAATTCCCGGCCTTTAGACAGTACGTTTTGAGCACATTTCACACGAACAGCATTGTCTCCAATTCCCAACACATACGCATAGTTACTGTCCCAATACTGAAAGCTTTCAATGCTTTCATCACCAATGTATTTCAATTGGTAAGGATTTTCACTTTTGGCTGATAAATCTGTATAAAAACTCAACGGTAAGCCGCTTAACTTTGCTGCTTCAGCAACTACTAAACCATGTCCCGAGTACCCTATGATTGAACATTTACTGTATGACACTGCTTGGTATATTTACGAGTCGATCCGTTATCCATTCACTGTTTGTCATGTCTCCTTTGTGAGCATCCTTAAACATATCTAGGGTGTGCATTAACTCCCAGGCTGGTCTAGACATCACGCCATTTTTATTGGCATAATCCAAAAATTCATTTCGTTCATCTTTGTTATCAAACAAAAGACAATTCAACCAATAACTTGCTTGTGAACCTTCAGGTTCTGTCACAAAATTAACACCAACTTCCTTAAAAAAAGTAGCATATTCTGCCGCTAATTTTCTTTTACTTACTAAATACTGAGGTAATTGTTCTAATTGAGCACATGCCAATGCAGCATTCAAATTAGGCATTCTGTAATTGTAACCTATGTGGTCATGTCGAAATTCATAAGGATGCGGTATTTTTGCTTGTGTACTCAAGTGCTTCGCCAATTTTGCAACCTTTTCATCATTGGTTATCAAAGCTCCGCCCCCCCCGCAAGTAACCGTTTTATTTCCATTAAAACTAAACGCACTTACTAAACCATCTAATCCGGTATGCACACCGTTGTGATAACTTCCTATAGATTCAGCAGTATCTTCGACCAAAATTATTCCCCACTCTTTGCAAATTATTGCAAGTTTTTTCGTTCTACATGGAAAACCAAAAGTATGCATTGGTACACACGCCCTAATCCTTTTTCCACTTACTTTACTAAAGGCTTGTCCTTCCTTTTTATCAGCAAACTCGGACAAATAATTTTGAAGAGCAACAGGTGACATACCCATTGTATCCTTGTCAACATCAAGAAAAACTGAACTTGCTCCTATGTAACTAATTGCGTTAGCTGTGGCTATAAAAGTAAGGCTTTGTGTAAGGACTTCGTCTTCACGTTTTACGCCTGCCACCAACAATGCTAAATGTAAAGCACTGGTGCCATTTGCTGTAGCTATGGCATATTTTGCTCCTGTAATGTCGCACATCATGTCTTCAAATTTGTTGACATATGCACCAATCGATGATACAAACGTGGAATCTATTGCATCATTTAAGTATTTTTTTTCATTGCCTTGAAACCGAGGTTCATGCAGAGGAATAAAATTTTGATTCGGAAACTTTGATTTGATAAAAGATACTGACTCAATAAACTTATCATTCATGTTTTTATACTTACGCTGTTTTCACTGTTTTGAAAGCCTTTAACAGTAAAGGTCCTCCTATCAGTAGTAGCAAACTAGCAATAAAACCAACTATTGAAAATATTATTGAGGTCATTGCTATACTTCTTCTCTTTCCTTTCAGTGGTAACATTGGACTATCCACAATAGAAATATTATGCCTGTTGTTATCAATCTGGAAACTTAACATTTGCATCTGCTTAATCAATTCTACGTATGTTTCATTCAATATTTTAAATTCCCTCTCCGATCTTAGCATGTGCACGTATCCCTTTGACTTAACTGTTCTTACAGCGGCATCTTTTAAAGTAGCTAGCCGCATTTCTTCGCGATACAATTCCTCTTTTGTTGAATCTCTTCTTAACTCTAAATTATTGATAGTCTTAATGTCTTCCGCAACGGATGACTCATCGAAGAACAACAACGTTTGATTTACCAGTTCTTCATTCATCAGTGCAGCTAACACTTCATTTTTACCAGTAACCTCCACTTTAATTAATTCATCAATTGTTTCTTTAATTTGAACCCTCTTATCTAAGAGATCTATTACAACATTCAAAACACTGTCTTGTCGCATCCCTCTCTGATTAAAATCAACATCAGCCAGAGACGAATTTGCTTTGCGTAATTCTAATTCATCCATTAAAAAATGGATCATCTTATCGGGTTTTCCGTCAATTTTGGCGTCCATCAGTAAAACTTTCTTCAAGTTTGTGCTTGAAGATGCAATGCCTTTAAACTTTTCAAAAGTAATCCCTTTTTCATTACTCATTCCAAATTGACTTGCAAGAGACAACATTCCTGACGCAGCAGACGAAGGTAATAATATAGTCGTTTTAGCCGTGTATACTTTATCGTCTCTCGTCATAACACCAAAAGCTACGGAGGCTAACATTACAACACCAACAAGAATATAGTTTTTCTTGATAAGAATAATTACTGATAACAGCTTATCTAAAACCTCTTCTAATGTAATTTCCTTTTGCTCCAAAATTAATTTGACAAATTAGTTATTATAATATATAAGGTAGCAAGACCAGTAATTTTAACAGTGGTGTTCTCAATCGCTCTGTTCCAATCAACTTTATTACTATCTTTCTTTTTTTCCTTTACTTTCTTTTCTAAAACATAAATTTGATCTCCATTTTCAATTTTGGGGTATCTTTTCCAAAATAAGAAATTTTTTGTCCTCTTGATCAGCCCTCCAGGTGTCACTGCATAAGTTTTGCTTCGATCAGCTTTATCGTGAAAACCCGCTGCGTATTCATTGATAAAATACTTAGCCCGCCTCCCCTTTTTAAAAGGAACTATCAAATCCCCACTACCCTTAACTGCTTCATAATCAATCGCCCCTGAAACTGTTACATAATTTGATATGGCTGGTATTACAAGAAGATCTCTTTCTTTCAGAACGTAATTATATTCTTCATTATTATCTTCAAGAAGAGTCTCCAAATTAAAAATTAAGTTCTGGTTGATTCCATTTTCATCTTTTCTCTCAATGTACGCACCTTCAAGAAAAGCCTTAGTCGTTAAGCCACCAGCTCTTGTTAGAAGGCTCCTAACGGTTTCTTCTCCTACTTCAATCGCATAACCACCACCATATCTTACCTCTCCTTGAATATAAGCGATTTGCTGCAATTTGTATTTAGAAATTGACCTTACAAAAACAATGTCGTTAGGCTTTAAAACTATATTTCGATTTTGTTCAGAAAACAAAGTGTCCTCTACTTCAATATTAATGATTTCCATTTTAGCGTCACTTCCATCCTTAGCAAAATTCGAAACACGGGCAATTTCAATGTTGAATGGTACAGCTACAGGCAGCAATCCTCCCCCTATAAAAATTAAATCTTCAAGAGTCATTCCCTGTCTAAAGGATACCTTTTTAGGACTACGCACGGACCCAATAATTTCTAGGTATGTAGAATCCAAATAATCCGTCTTTGAGTACACCGTCAATTCATCAAACTCTTTTAAACTAGTAACCGACTTTCCTGATAACTCATCTTTTAAATTTAAATCTGAAATTGATTTGCTGAAATCTGAATTGTATCTCACTAAAAGCGCTTTTTCTAATTCCGCCTCTTTCTTAGCACCCTGCGCTTGAGAAATCAAGTCTTTCACAGTCATGCCTTTTGTAAAAACAAAATGACCATCAATGTTCACATCTCCTTTGATGGTCACCATATTTCTAGTCTCCATAGGAACATTTTGAACGTAAACCCTGTCCCCGTCCTTCATCAAAAATTTCTTTTTATGAACGAATAAACTATCATAATTAACACTCAATAATTCATCTCTATCATTTTGAAATCGTTTAATACTTATTCTTTTTCTATATGCTTCAGGTAAAAACCCACCAGCAAGCTCAATTAAATCATTTAAAGATTCGTCGGCATTTAATTCAAACAATCCCGGATTTCTTACCTCCCCATCCAATACAATAATTCCGTTTGTATAATTCACTAAAATGTAGTCGTCATTTAAAAGGAAAAAATCATTTTTATAGGTGGGGTCCTTAAGGTACTTGTACACATCTAAAACATTCACTGTTTCTCCACCTCTCTTTATTTCTATGTTCCTAACTGTACCTTTTTGTGTAATACCGCCGGCTAGTGATAAAATATTAAATACTGGATTAATTGCAGGTACAGTATATGTTCCGGGATTATTTACTTCACCTACAATGTTCACCCTAATGACTTTAGAATAGTTAAGCTCTACTCCAATTTGAGAATTTTCCAGATCATATATTTTTCCGAACCTGGACACGATCATCTTCTTTGCGTACAGATATGTTAACCCTTTTAAATAAATTTTCCCAACTAACTTTGGCGATATTGAGCCATCTTCAGCAATTCCGTATAGCCCTGAATATTCCGAATATCCCCATATAGAAACACTTATCTCATCACCCGAACCTAGGATATAATCATCAGCCGCCTTGATGTGAGTAGCACTTTTATAAATTGATAAATTTTTGTTGTTAAATAATTTTTTTCCATAAACTACCTTTTCTTCCGGTTCACCCTTCATTACAGGTACCACAATGTTGTCCTCAATCACATCGGTTTCCTTAATTTCAATGTTTGATGGGGTATTCGTAACAGATTGACCATATTTGATGTCAACTCCACTCATGTCTTTCTCATTAATTCCATACTTTAACAAATCCTGTTTCGTAATACTAGATGGACTTACCCCTGATTGGGCGTGGGAAAAAGTAACGACAGCCGCGAAGCAAAAAAATAGAACAAGTTTATTCATGTGTCAACTAATTTTAACAACAAATTTATATATTCACAGATAAACTCTACCTAAAGTTCTCTATTTTATTAGAGTTTTGACCAATTCTTATCTAAACCTCTTGTATAACAATAACTTAAGAGTACTCTCCAAATCCCTTCATTTTTTGAAGATACTTTCCATAACCACTTTTAAGGTACTTTTGACTCTCAATTTTCAACTGATTTTCATCAATGTATCCCATTTTAAAAGCAATTTCTTCAATGCAAGCAATCTTTAAACCTGTTCGTTTTTCAACTGCTTTTACAAATTCTGTTGCTTCAGTAAGTGCCTCGTGAGTTCCTGTATCAAGCCAAGCAAATCCACGGCTTAAAACTTGCATTTTAACCCTTTTTTGATCCAAGTAAGCTTGATTAACTGTAGTGATTTCTAGCTCCCCTCGTTCAGAAGGCTTTACCTCTTTAGCAATTTTTATTACCGAATTCGGGTAAAAATACAAACCGACTACAGCATAATTTGATTTGGGCACCGCTGGTTTTTCCTCAATAGACAACAAATTGCCTTCCTTGTCAAACTCTCCCACGCCATACCTGTGTGGATCATCAACGTACGAACCAAACAGCACCGCCTTGTTTTCTTCCTCCACTACTTTAATAGAGTTTTTAAGCATGGTTCTTAAACCTGCTCCGTAAAAAATGTTATCACCTAACACCAAACACACATTGTCTTCTCCTATGAAATCCTCTCCAATAATGAACGCTTGTGCAAGTCCATCCGGTGATGGTTGCTCAGCATATTCAATGCTTATTCCCAAATTTTTTCCGTCGCCAAATAATTTAATAAAATTAGGCAAATCAACAGGGGTCGAAATAATTAACACCTCCTTAATTCCAGCCAACATAAGTACCGACAATGGGTAATAAATCATCGGTTTGTCATAAATTGGAAGCAATTGCTTTGATACCGCTATTGTTAATGGGTGTAAACGTGTTCCTGATCCTCCTGCTAAAATTATTCCTTTCATATGCGTATAATTTGTTTTTTAATTGTCATATGTTATTCGTTCCGAAAGCTTTCGGAACTCGGTTCATATGCGTATAATTTGTTTTTTAATTGTCATATGTTGTTCGTTCCGAAAGCTTTCGGAACTCGCTTCATTGCTGTTCTTTTATGGCATTAATACATTGTTTTAAGCTTTTTCTCCAATTAGGGACATCATAGCCAAGCTCCTTTTTTACTTTCACCTTGCTCATAACAGAGTATGGTGGTCTTTTCGCTTTTGTTGGATAATCCTCCGTAGTTAAAGCGTTCAATTTCAACTCAATTCCTGCTAATTCAAAAATTTCATGTGCGAAATCATACCAAGAGGCGACACCTTCATTGCTGAAATGATATACTCCAAAATTAGTTTTCCTGTTTTCAATAATAAATACAATTAAATCGGCTAAATCTACTGCATATGTAGGCGTTCCTACCTGATCTCCAATAACCCCTAGCTCATCCCTACCTTTCCCCAACTTGATCATTGTTTTTACAAAATTTTGTCCAAACTCACTATATAACCAACTGGTTCGGATGATAAAATAGTCTTGAAGAGTAGTAATTATTGCTAACTCACCGTCCAATTTTGTTTTTCCATAAACTGATATCGGATTAGCAGCGTCCTCCTCCTTAAGCGGTCGGAAACTATTTCCTTCAAAAATGAAATCAGTTGATACATGAAGTAAAATTACTTCATGACTTTTACACGCTTCGGCAATATTTTTTGCCCCAAGATGATTAACTGCATCAGCTATATCGAACTGATCCTCTGCCAGATCCACGGCCGTATAAGCAGCGCAATTAACAACGTAAGCTGGTTGATACTCCCCGAACAACTTCTCAAGTAGTGCCTCATCAAGTATATTTCCTTTTGTCTCATCCAAAAAATGATATTGATATTCACCTCGCTGCAATCCCGTTAACTTTTGAATACAGCTTCCTAGCTGTCCAATACCTCCCAAAACTAATACGTTTCGCATTTTACTTATATTATAAAGATTGATAAGTAGGGGCTTGCAAATCTTTCTCTGAAAGCACTCTTTGATCTTCAGGAATAATCCAATCAATGTCAAATTGCTGATCATTATAAACTACCCCGAGCTCTGACTCCTTGTTGTACAAGTTATCGCATTTATAAAAGAAAGTGCTTTTTTCGCTTAATACCGCAAAACCATGCAAAAAACCCTTTGGTATAAACAATTGTTTCATATTATCAGCACTTAAAATAACTGCAACATGTTGCAAATAAGTAGGTGATTCAGGACGAATATCAACAGCGATATCCAAAACTTCTCCCTCCAATACACGTACTAATTTGGCTTGAGCGTGCTCGCCTGTTTGTGAATGCAACCCTCTAATTGTTCCGTAAGAACCAGAAGATTGATTGTCTTGCACAAAGTCAGTATCTACGCCCGTTTTTTCTTTAAAAACGCTTTTGTTAAAGCTCTCTACAAAATAACCTCTGTTATCTTTAAACACCTTAGGCTCTAAAATAAAACAACCCTTCAATTTTGTTTCTTGCACTTCCATCCTTATGAATATTGTTTAGCATAATAATCTGCGTAAGTTCCTGATGTCACATTTTTTAACCAGTCTTTGTTATCTAAATACCAATCAATAGATTGAGAGAGACCCTCTTCAAAAGTTACCGAAGGTTTCCAACCCAACTCGTCACTGATCTTATTTGCGTCAATAGCGTACCTTAAATCATGTCCTGGACGGTCTTTTACATAGGCGATTAATTGTTCAGCTGTTCCAGCTTCTCTGCCTAATTTTTGATCCATCAGTTTGCATAAAACCTTAACAAGGTCAATGTTTTTCCATTCATTAAAACCACCAATGTTATAAGTTTCATGGTTTATTCCTTTATGAAAAACCAAGTCAATCGCTACAGCATGATCAATCACATATAACCAATCTCTAGTATAATTGCCATCTCCATATACTGGCAGCGGTTTCTCATTGATGATGTTATTAATGAAAAGAGGTACTAATTTTTCTGGAAATTGATTAGGACCATAATTATTCGAACAGTTCGTGATCACATAAGGCATACCATAAGTTTCACCATAAGCTCTTACAAAATGGTCAGAACTTGCTTTAGATGCTGAATACGGCGAATTTGGATCGTAGGAAGTAGTTTCGGTAAACAAACCTGTTTCCCCTAAACTTCCATAAACCTCATCTGTACTTACATGATAAAATAACTTGTCTTCCCACTTGTCCTTCCACAGTACTTTGAAAGCGTTTAACAGCACCATTGTCCCTAATATGTTGGTTTTAGCAAACGCCAAAGGTTCCTCTATGGACCGATCTACATGTGATTCCGCTGCTAAATGAATAACCGAATCAAATTGATAAGTGCTGAATATTTCATTGATGTACGCCTCGTCAGTGATGTCACCTTTCAAAAAGGTATAATTAGAAGCTTGCTCAATGTCAATGATGTTTTCCAAGTTGCCTGCATAAGTCAGCACGTCCAAATTGAAAATTTCATAATCAGGATAATTATTTACAAATCTCCTCACCAGGTGTGAACCAATAAAACCAGCGCCTCCTGTAATTAATACTTTTTTACTCATGCTATCTGTGAATTTGTTCCTTACTGAAATATCAACAAGTGAGTCAAAAATAGCCATTTTTTGAAAAATGCAACTATTGTACCAGTCAAAACCACCTCATCATGATTTTTATTACATTTGAGCCATGGAAAACATCACAATTAAAGCCATCAAGGAGTCAGTTGATACCAAAAACAAAATATTAAACGATGCTGAATTAGTAAAGCTAATCAGCACAGTTGGTCAGGTTTTAATTGATTTATTCAAAAATGGAAACAAACTGATGTTATGTGGAAATGGAGGAAGTGCGGCTGATGCTCAACACATTGCTGCTGAACTTTCAGGCAGATTCAATTTTGACCGTGCTCCGCTTGATGCAGAAGCCCTGCATGTAAACACATCCTTTGTAACAGCAGTTGCAAATGATTACAACTATGAGGAGGTCTACAAAAGAATGGTACAAGCCAAAGCTAAAACAGGCGATGCTTTAATTGCGATCTCTACAAGTGGTAACTCTCCAAATATATTAGCCGCGGTAAACAAAGCCAAGGAATGTGGAGTTGTGTGCATAGGCCTTACAGGAAATACAGGAGGTCAACTTGCTAATCTTTGCGACTATACACTTAAAGTTCCATCCGACGACACGCCAAGAATTCAAGAAAGCCACATATTAA
This sequence comes from Glaciecola sp., assembly GCA_047632015.1. Lineage (GTDB taxonomy): Bacteria > Bacteroidota > Bacteroidia > Flavobacteriales_C > JBLIAZ01. Next base: position 3,935 of record JBLIBC010000026.1, on the reverse strand, counting down.
TAGGACACATTTTGTGCGAAATGATTGAAAGCAATTTGTTTGACAACCCAAACAAGTAAACCCAAACCCCATCCATGAAAATAGCTGTAAATACACGATTACTAATTAAGGACAAACTGGAAGGCATTGGCACTTTCATGGATGAAACCTTAAAAAGAATCACTACAGCTCACCCTGAAATTGAATTTCATTTCTTCTTTGATAGAAGCTACGACAAAGGTTTTGTATACGGGGAAAACGTCATCCCCCATGTGATTCAACCAGTAACAAGACATGCTTTGCTGATACAATTATGGTTCAGGTTCATGGTTCCAAGGAAAATGAAAAAGCTAGGAATTACACATGTCCTTTCTCCTGACAGTCTGGGTTTTTACAGTGAAAGTATTTCCAATCATTTGGTAATACACGACATTAACTTTGTTCACCGTCCAGAAGATTTGCCAAAAATATACCGTAAATTTTATTTAAAATACATGCCCGTGTTTGCTGAAAATGCAAACCAAATAGCGACGGTTTCGGAATATTCAAAACGAGATTTGGTAACTACTTATGGGATAGCACCTGAAAAAATTGACGTAGTATACAACGCCGCAAAAAGTATCTTTAAGCCACTCACTAATCAAGAAAAAGATAAAATTAAAAGTGCTTACAGCTATGGTAAAGATTACTTTTTGTTTGTAGGTTCATTGCATCCACGAAAAAATTTACCCAATTTAATTGCTGCTTTTTTTGAGTTTAAAAAGAAAACTGATGCTAATATGAAATTGATCATTGTGGGAAATGTGATGTGGGAAACCGAAGGTCTTAAGGACTTACTTTCAAGCTCAAAATATAGCCAAGACATCTTGTTTTTAGGACGTAAATCCGATGAACAATTGGCGCAAATACTAGGTGCTGCTCATGCCCTTTCCTTCGTTCCATTTTTTGAAGGATTTGGTATTCCAATTGTAGAAGCTTTTGCATGTGGAACACCAGTAATCACTTCCAATACAACCTGCATGCCAGAGGTGTCTGGAGACGCTGCCTTGATGGTAAATCCTCATGAAATACAAGAAATTTGTGGAGCCATGATCACCTTGTACAGCAACCCTGCTTTTCGCGAAGAATTAATTCAAAAAGGAAGGAAAAAAGGACAAGAATACTCTTGGGACAGGACAGCAAAATTATACTGGGATAGTATTCAAAAATCACTTTAACACTGTTTTTCTTGACCACCTGATGAGCTTAAAAAACTTCAAATATAAAGACAAAATTGAAGCCGGAACGGACGAAGCTGGACGAGGTTGTTTAGCAGGCCCCGTGTTTGCTGCAGCCGTTATTTTACCCAAAAATTTCCGGTGTCCTTTGCTTAACGATTCAAAAAAGATATCAGAAAAAATGCGGGAAGAATTACGTCCCATCATCGAAAAAAATGCCATTGCTTGGGCAGTTGGAATTGTGTCCCATCAAGAAATTGACGAAATAAACATTTTAAACGCAAGCTTCTTGGCAATGCACCGATCAATTAATCAATTAAAGACAAAGCCTGAATTAATATTAGTGGATGGTAATCGGTTTAATCCTTATCCAAACATACCAGAGGAATGCATCATCAAAGGTGACGGTATTTATAAGTCCATAGCGGCAGCCAGCGTCTTAGCAAAAACATACAGGGACGATTACATGAAAAAAATTCACCTCGAATTTCCTTTTTACGACTGGGACAAAAACAACGGGTACCCAACCAAAAAACACAGAGATTGCATTCGAAAACATGGAGTGACTCCACACCACCGAACCAGCTTTCGTTTGCTGCCTGACGGAGAACAATTAAAAATGTTTTAAGCTAATCGTCGGTTCGTAACCCTAAGTTTTCCAACCTTTCTTGTTATTAAAAACAAACAACTACAAGTAAGGCAACTGATGCAATTCACTACATTCGATTCATGGCATTGAATTATGTGTTTATTGGTTTCATTCTGATAGGTTTTTTAACCGCACTTTACCGTTTTTTTATTCTTGGTGACTTGGATATTTTTTCCGCTATTGTCCAGGGAACTTTTGATAATGCCACCCTTGGTTTTGAAATATCAATTGGACTAACAGGAGCCTTAACCCTTTGGATGGGAATCATGAAAATTGGCGAAGACGGTAAAGCTGTCAACATTTTATCAAGACTCGTTGCCCCTTTTTTCAATAAGCTTTTCCCTGAAATACCTAAAAACCACAAGGTGTTTGGAAGCATCATGATGAACTACTCCGCTAACATGTTGGGCCTGGACAACGCTGCTACTCCTATGGGATTAAAGGCAATGGGAGAGTTACAAGAATTAAATTCTAAAAAAGAAACGGCCAGTAATGCGCAAATTATGTTTCTGGTGCTTAACACTTCAGGACTTACTTTGATCCCTGTCTCAATTTTAGCCTTACGCACGCAGCACTTTTTTATGCAAGCAAACGATTTAGGCACAAATACTTTCGGTTCCAATCCAGCTGATGTTTTTATTCCTATTCTGATTGCCACTTTCATTTCAACTTTAGTGGGAATCATTGCTGTGTCAATCATTCAAAAAATTAATTTATTTCAGCCCGCAATTCTTGCCTATTTAGGAGGAGCTGCTGTGTTAATAGGGTTAACCATGTGGTATTTCGGGGAGTTGTCGCCTGAGCAAGTCAAGCTTCAATCGTCCATCATTGCGAGTTTTATTCTGTTTAGCATCATCGCCTCATTTGTTGCCTTAGCTTTTAAAAACAAAGTCAACGTATACGAAAGTTTCATTGAAGGAGCCAAAGGAGGATTCACTACCGCTATCAAAATTATCCCTTATTTAATTGGAATATTAATGGCCATTGGAATATTTAGGACCTGTGGTGCTATGGATTTTTTACTGGACGGATTAAGGTGGTTTTTTGCTTTATTCTTGGACGACCTCAGATTTGTTGATGCACTGCCGACTGCCATAATGAAACCCCTAAGTGGCGGAGGGGCAAGGGGAACGATGATAGAAACCATGAACAACTTCCCTATGCGCCTTGTTAATGGACAGGCCGTGGAAAGTTTCCCTTCCTTTTTATCCGGCGTTTTCCAAGGCAGCACCGAAACCACTTTTTACGTGCTTGCAGTTTACTTTGGAGCGGTAGGTATCAAAAAAACACGTTATGCCTTAGGAGTAGGATTACTTGCCGACTTCGCTGGAATCATTGCCGCCATTTTTGTAGCTTACTTGTTTTACGCCCATTAAGAACATCCCTTCAATTCATACAAAATCATAAAGATTAACATCCTTTGCAGAGGGTACGTTGAACGATTAAGTTGTTACCTCCTGTTTGTCTCTCGTTATTTTTAAAAAGCAAACAACTTAAAGCTTTCGAAATGGCCAATGAAGACATCAATCAATTTCCAAATAACAAATCGACTTCCAATAAAAAACTCATATCCTATCTCACAGCAGGAGCATTACTTATTGCATTAGTTTCATTCTAGTAGGTTCTGAACAAGACAAAACAATTTCTAACGGATCTTACGACTCAAAATACGAATCTCCCATTGTTGTTCAAAAAGAATACACTGTCGTTACACAGGAAATAAAATCAGGAGAGTCAAATATTTTTACCCTACCCTCAGGCTCAAAAATAACAGTACCTGGCAATGGTTTAGTTGATGAAACAGGAAAAACAATTAAAGGCGAAGTGACTTTTAAATTCCGTGAATTTCTTGATCAAAAAGATGTCTTTTTATCTGATATTCCAATGGCATATGATTCTTCAGGGTCAAAATACAATTTTGTGTCAGATGGTATGTTTGAACTACTAGCGTACCAAAACGACTCCCCTATATTCATTGAACAAGGAAAGTCAGTAAAAGTTGAATTAGCTTCAAAACAAACAGGAAACAACTACAATTCATACTATTATTCGGCAAAAAAAACAATGGGAATACAAAGGGAAAGACATCG
>JBLIBC010000025.1:0-17088 GCA_047632015.1 Glaciecola sp. | reverse complement strand
ATTATAGTTACCAAACAAGGACCAGCTTTTTCTCTTTTCAAGATGACAGTGAAACCACGGATTTTTTTAATGTAATTGATGGTGATTTTGAGCATACTGTTTTAAATAAAAATGGGAATACTTATGTGCTGACAAATCAAAGGATGAGTTATTTGTCATTGATTGCGAACCTGTCCTACATGCTCTTATTGCTAAGCGTATTTTTATTTGTAGGTGGTATTAGTTTTAGAATGTATAAGCAGAACGTTTTGTTTCCTAAAGACTTTAAAAGTAGGTTGCAGTATGCTATTTTGTTTATTTTGTTTTTTTCGACATTAGTGATAGCCTCGGGAAGTGTCTTTTTTTTAAAAGATCAGTACAATAAAGAAAATTTCGAAGCAATTTCCGAAAAAGTAAAATCAGTTGATTTAGCATTAAATCATAAATTTATTGACGGTCAAAAAGTACGTGTGCAACAACTTGAGTTAAATGAATTAGCCCAAACTTTTTTTACAGACATTAATATATTTGATGCTAGTGGAGTGCTGGTTCAGACTAGTCAGATAAGTATTTTTGATGCCAGCGTACTTTCTAAGGTTCAAAACCCCGTTGCATTCAAGGAAATATTCCATAAAAACAAAGCTATTTTTGTTCAGATAGAGCGCATTGAAGAAATGAATTACTTGTCAGCATATGTTCCGATGTATAATGAAAATGAAGAATTGGTAGGGTGTTTAAACTTGCCATATTTTGCAAAGACAAATGAATTACAATCTGAGATTAATGGTTTTTTGGTAGCCTTAATTAACATGTATTTACTACTGACTGTTATTTCCATAATCATTGCTTTGTTTATTTCTGATAGAATTGTTAAGCCCCTTCAATTAATTCAAAATAAAATTGCAAATTTTAATTTAAAGGATACGCCTGAGCAAATAGAGTGGGAGACGAATGACGAAATTGGTTCCTTGGTACGTGAATATAACCGAATGGTGAATGAGTTGTCTGAAAGTGCACTACGTTTGGCTCAAGCGGAAAGAGAAGGGGCGTGGAAAGAGATGGCACAACAAGTAGCACATGAAATTAAAAATCCTTTAACTCCAATGAAATTGAATTTGCAGCATTTTCAAATGAAATGGAGTGGGTTGAATGAACAAGAAAAGAAAGATGGTTTTTCTGAATTAAGTAGAAACTTAGTGGAGCAAATTGATACTTTGTCCGCGATTGCTGAGCAATTTTCAAATTTTGCAAGGATTCCAGAACCGCAATTAGCTTCTGTAGATTTAATATCTATTCTTAAAAGTTCTACGGGTATATACAACGGAAGTAACGAGGTAGAGGTGAAATGTAACCTGAAAGCTGAATCAGCTTTCACAACAGCTGATAAGGACCAGCTATTACGCATATTTAATAACGTCATTAAAAATGCAATTCAGTCAATACCTCCTCATATTAAAGGGTTGGTTGTTGTGACTGTGCAAAATCAAAGTAACACCATTGTTGTTACAGTAAGGGATAATGGAATGGGGATCTCTGATGACCAAAAATTACTGATATTTCAGCCTAATTTCACTACTAAAACATCAGGGATGGGACTGGGTCTGGCTATGGTAAAAAGGATGCTTGAAAGCGTTAACGCCACCATATATTTCGATTCTGAAATAGGTAAGGGGACGACTTTTTATTTGAGTTTCAAAGTGTCGTAAATTCACCTTTAATAGCTGTGTTTTCTAGCTCTCTTTCTATTTCGTAAATACAACTCTGCTACTATTTTATTTATTTCTTCATCGATGTCTTTTTCATTGTACACGGTAATTTTTCGGTCAATGAAATCAAAGTCAATTTCAGTATTAATTTTTGTAGTATCAGCGGACATGATTCCTGCATAGTGAAGGAACCACTTACTGCCATAACTGCTTTCGCTTTTGTAAAAGTACAAGCTCCCTTCGTTCTCACTTTCTTTAAACTGAACCGATTTTACGTAGTTAATGCTGTCTTCTTCTTCATCAATAGCGCTTGAACCTGCATATAAAATAGATTTCGCCATTTTTTCATGACTAACTACTGAGCCATCAAAAAGAGACAGTTTTTTTAAGGTAGTTAATTCCCTGTACAATGGGTATTGATACGTTTCAGATGTGGTCAGTACTTTGATTACTGAATCGGGAACGTTCAAATTGTTTTGCAATAAAACCACCGAAGCGATAAACCTTTTTCGGTTATTATCCGACTGAAATATTTTATCAAAAAACTTTTTAACAGATTTGTCCTTTGTATAAAAAGGAGCGAGGAGCTTCATGTATTTAGTCACCGGGAATTGATCAATTATAAAGGTGCTATAATTAACACGTTCACCACTTTTATAGTAATAATCTCTTCCAGACAGCTTCATGCTACTTTCGTAGGAGCTCTTTTTTTGAACTAGACTCTTAGCCTCCCTTAAAATCAGAGGTCTCATTTTTTTATATGATTTACCCTTGATATGGCTACTGTCTAACATCGTAACGGATAAGTCATAAATAGGATCCCTGTACTTATCGTAAAGCATTAGATCCCATACTTTTGGATATATTTTACGACTTAACTTTAAGCTGTCATCAAAATAATTGAATAAGTGTGAAATCGACGAACTAGAGCTTGCGATTGGGGGGTTGTTAATTAATAAGTTGGTCATCACCTTATAAGATTGTTTAGTGCTGATGTTGGCTAAACCTTTTAATGCCGCAAATTGTTCTTCATGATCTTCGTCACTACTTTCGTACAGTTCAGCAAGAGGCTTAATGCCTAGAGTTGATTCTACATAACCCAACTCTCTAATTAGGTATACTTTAGTTCCTTCCTCATCTTCTTCCGGGAATTCAAAATTCCTGATGTACCACAACATGCTGTCTATGTGTCGTTCCTCAAAAGTAATTTGATCAACAAGCTCAACCGCTTTTTTCATCCGTAAGCTGTCAAGACTCCTTAGGTCGTCAAAAAATAAATCGGCACTACTTGCGAGTACATGTTTACCATACAGAGTGTCTCTGGTAGGAGAAAAGGTTTTAAAAAATGTATCTACAAATTTTGATTTAGGACTCAACGAATCGTAGCTACTTTTGATGGTGAACAATACACCTTGGTTCAAGAACTTTTTTACTTCTACAATCTTAGTGCTGTTTGTGTCCGCTAGGATCATATGAGCAGTAGGAATTGTATCATTGTTATCAATTACTTTGCTAGTGATGATCATGTCATTGGTTGAATAAGGTTTTAATTCATCTTCCCAATATTCATCAAGCGATTTCTTTTGAAAATAATCATTGTATTTGTAGCTGTGTACCGAAAATGATTCCTTTGTGTTGTCGTAATCAAAGTACCTACGAGCTTTAACAGAGTTCCAATCGTCTTTGTTTTTATTTCGTCTTTGTTGTCTGACCGAAAATAATATGTCTTCTAGTTTTTCCGGAGCAACAGGAGTTTTTACAGTATAGTTTAATATCGTGTCATTGTAGTTGAAATATTCATCTTCACGGAATTCCCCTTCATATTTGAATCCGTCAAAAAATGTATTTGCTTGCTTTTCAGACCCTTTAACCATTAGTAAAAAATAAAAGTTTCTATGTAACACAGCTTTAGCATAAATATCGGATCTTTCATGACTAGCTTTTCCAATAGCTGATTTGCTGTTAGTGCTGTCAAGTTTTATATAGGCAACATCTGCTGAGTCAAGTTGTTCAAATAAGGTTTTGATGATGAATTTCACTTCAAAACTATCCTCCTCAATATACCCTATGTCATTGATGTAGCTGCTCAAAAGCATATAATAAGAACTGTCTTTTTCTAAATAAGATTGGATGCAATGTCTTGGTGCATCATATAATTTTTCAGCATGTACATTGTGGATTGGTGGTGTTGGGAATGTTATTGAGTAGTCGTTTAAGTGACCCTTGTATAAGAATTGCTTTTTTTCTTTGGAGTTTAACTTAATAGACGAAAAGAATTGATCGCCATATTCTTTAACCCATTCTCCAGCTCCGCTCATTTTAAAGAAAATAATTTCTAAAGGCGTGTATACTATTAAACGACGTTGAAAATCACCTTTTCTGGTTTTGTTAAGGACATCTTTGGCAGGAAACCCACTTATGGTAATCTCTTTTTCCTCTACAATTTTACCTTCTATGTTTTCAAAAAGTAAAGAGTCGAGTTTCTCTTGCCATTTATTTTTATCCCCCTTATGAACTGGTGAAAACGTATTGAATCGACGGATAAAAAAGTACCCACCATTTGTCATTTCTGGATAAAAGTATTGGATGTCACCTTTTTTTCCTGGTGTCTCGAAAAGTTTACCAGGGACATTAACAGTTATGTAACCATCGTGTGTCGTTTGAGCTGTGAAAGGGACCGGTAAAAATGTCTCTTCTATTTTTTCCTTTTTCTTTTTAGCGTAATCTGTAATTTCTCTTGAAACAGGTCGTACAGTATAACCGTAGTCTTTCATCATTTGAATAACTCCTTCTTTACCAGCAAGGTGAGCTGCTCCTATTCCTACAAAAAGTTTGTTGGTTTTCATCAGGCTGTCCATACCGCGCGCCATGATTTCATTCCTTTTGTACAAAAAGTACTTCATGTAATTGTCCGAATGAGCTGTCAGTTTCATGATGGAATCAATGACGTTTACTTCACCATTTCGGTATGCCTCCTCCAAAGCTTCCCTCACTGTCATGTCTTCATTCCACTGAGAATAGTAATTCTTTTTCTTTTTGTTTTTTTTCTTTTTTTCTTCTTCGTCTTCATCAGGATCCGGAATCATGGATTTAATTTGAAGGATATTCGTTTGTTCGTGATCCTCCAGGTTTAGGACTTTAATGCCGTTTTTCTTTCCATATTGATAGATGAACAAATCCAAGTAAGTACTTTCTTCATATTCATCTTCAAACATGGAACCACGGTATAAAAAGCCATTTTGCAAAGAGTGTTTGTCACGCAATGCTGCCATCAGTGTTTTTTTTTCCGGCTCTTCTAGGTCGCTTAATCCCTCATAAAAGTTTTTGTCTCCACTGAAATTCAAATACTTGCTGTAACCATTCATCACCATCGCCGATTTCGAAGCGAACATTTCTTCCATCCATTTTCCTGGATCAGATTCTAAAGCGATTATGTCGGCATTATCTAGGGCAATAAAAAAGGAGTCGGCTAAGTGAAAGGCAATTTTGTTACTGACATGCATGGTTCCGTACAAAAAGGAAGGAGACTTTAATCCATTTCCAGATATTTCCCAAAGTAAACTTTGGTCTTTGGATTGTCCAAACGAATTAATACTAGCAGCAATTAATAGTATGAGGACGAATAGTTTTTTCATGTAGTATATTTATGAACCTGTAACGCTCGTTAAGTCTTTAGTTACATGTGTACGCAATAATACCAATTGCACAATTAAAAACAGAATTGAATAATACTTTTTTAATACTTGTTCCGGTTCATAATTTTCAATTAATTTCGCGGTATGAGTTCAACAAAAAAGCCGCTAAATATTGTGTTTATGGGAACCCCGGGGTTCGCAGTTCCTTCGTTGGAAATCATTGTTGAAAATGGATACAACGTGGTGGGTGTTGTCACAGTGGCTGACAAGCCTGCTGGTCGTGGGTACAAGTTACAGGAGTCAGACGTTAAAAAATCGGCGGTTAAACTTGGCATCAAAGTGATGCAACCTACCGATTTAAAAAGTGCTGACTTTATTGATGAGCTGAAAAGTTTAAAAGTTAATTTAATTGTGGTTGTCGCTTTCCGAAAAATGCCAGAAGAACTATGGGGACTTCCTGAATTAGGAACTTTTAACTTACACGGGTCCATCCTACCACATTATCGAGGCGCAGCTCCTTTAAATTGGGCTGTTATTAATGGCGAGAAAGAAACAGGAGTTACCACCTTTTTTTTAGCTGATAAAATTGACACTGGAGAATTGATTGATCACAAAAAAATTAGCATTGGCAAAAACGACACCGTGGGAGATGTACATGATCAATTAATGGGCGTTGGTGCTGAGTTGGTTTTAAAAACGATTCAGCGAATTGAAAGTGGAGGAGTCAAAGCGGTGCCTCAAAGTGAAGTGGAAGTTTCAGGTGAAATAAAAAAAGCGCCAAAAATATTTAAAGCAACATGTGAAGTGTCTTGGTCTAAGACAGGAATCGAAGTTCATAATTTAATAAGAGGCTTGTCGCCTTATCCAGCTGCTTTTTCCATATTGAGTTTTCCTAGCGGAAAAAAAATGAAAATAAAATTGTTTAAATCTGAATTTTGTGATGAACAAGGAACACAGGGGCAAATTGCAACTGATCAAAAGACTTTTCTGAAAATATTTTGTGTTTCAGGGGCTGTTCAGATACTAGCACTGCAGCCAGAAGGTAAAAAAAGAATGGAAACAGCCGATTTTTTAAGAGGGAGAGACCTCGCCGGCTGTCGTTTTATTTAGAAGGAATTATTTTTCTTTTTCCTCAGACTCATATTCGTCTATTGGTTCTTCCTGTATAGCGTCTTCGATTGGAGCAGCTTCAGCAACAACTGGTTCTTCAATTTTCTCTACCACTTCAACCACTTCTTCCGTAACAGCAGCAAGAGGTGCGGAGTTACTTAGTCCATCAATAGTGTTTGGGTTAACCTTGTACTTTTTACATAGATGCAACATTACTGCTCGTTCTTGCCCCTTAAATTCCGTCATGATTTCGGGGATCTTTTTTATTTGCCTAGGGTGCTTTGCAAAGAAAAAGTCTTTTAGTGTTTTTTCAAAATTGTCTGTGAATCCCATATTATCTGTTTTAGTTCTTTTAATACCTGCTTTAAAGTTGGGGAAAAATAATCAATATTTAATATTTTTTGTAACTTTTTTATCTTACAATTGTTTCTAACTATGAACACTGTTATTACGCTTCTTAATTTGACTTAACTATTGACTGACCAAGAGTACAATACTGCGGTTGAAACCTTAAGTCATCGGTTGTTTGGATATGTTTTCAAATCCTTACGAAACCGTGAAGACAGTAATGATATTGTTCAAGAATCGTTCATGAAATTATGGATTAACAGGGGAAAAGTGGAAACGCCCAAAGCTAAATCTTGGCTTTTCACTACTGCACACAACGCCTTGATTAATTTTGTTAAAAAGAGTGGAAGGATGAGTAGCTTGGACGCGCTGCAAATTGACAGAGGTAAGGATGATAAGCATGTATTTGAATTAAAAGAGATAATTGACAAGGCATTAGCTGTATTGCCAGAGCAACATAAATCGATTTTGTTGTTAAGGGACTATGAAGGATACAACTATAAAGAAATAGGAGAGATAATGGACTTGAATGAATCACAAGTAAAAGTGTATTTATTCAGAGCTAGAAAAAAAGTAAAGGAACAAATCAAGGATTTGACCATATTAAAAGATTAAAAAAGGACTAAGAATACAAGAATGATAAATAAGAACAACATAGAGGAGAAATTGTTCGACTATTTTGAGGGTGAGTTAACAAATTCAGAAAAAACTGAGCTTGAACAATTCGTTGATAAAAACCCAGACTATAAAACTGATTTTGATGCTTGGGAAAAATCATATTTACCACAAGAAGAATTTACATATGACAGGGTTGACGAATTACTTGTTAATGAAAAAACGGGTAAATCGGCTTTGTTTGGAAGATGGAAAGCAGGTTTATTGATGTTATTAGTTGGAACGGGATTGAGTTTCGGATTGTTTCAGAAGTTGAATGACGGAACAAAGGAAAGTGTTGCTGATACAGAGGCTAAAGATGCTCAGGATACCAAGCAAACAAAGGACGAAGCTGTTTACGGGAACAATTCGAATGAGGTAATTGCTGACAACGAAAAAGTTGTTGACGATAAAATGAAGAATGTGGTTTCAGTGAATACAACTACTATTAATACATCGCCACAAAATTCTTCTTCAAATTCTTCTGGAGGACAAAACAACGCTCAAACAGGTGGAAAAATTAATTTAAATAATGCTCTTGCTAGAGGGAATCAAACTACAGCAGCATTAAATCCTACTATAAAGAACACCTCAGTAGTTAACAGTTTAACTGCTAATACTGTTTTAAAGAATGCACTTGCTGAGAACTCAAGTTACACCAACATAAAAATTGGATTAGAAACCAGCAGCGTTGCTGAATTGTTGAGCACGCCTCGGATTAAAAAAGTAAGAAGTAAATTTCAAAAATACGATAAAAATGAGTTGAAGTTTCAAAATGAAAAAGATCCATTTTTTGTATTACCTAACGGGGTAGGTTTAGCAATGAACCCTTCGTTTGCAGGTAACGGTAAAGGGTTGCGATTGAATTACAATTATAATTACGAATGGCCTGAGTTGAATGACAATTACAATACTCATACTTTATCCCTTGACAGTTATGTAAAAGCATTACGAGGGGGAGTTGGCGTAGTGGTGACAAGTGACGTGCTTGGACATAATAAATTTTCAACGAAAGGGGCAGAATTAATTTACTCTCCAAAATTCATCTTGTTCGGGAAAACCACTGTAGAGCCAGCTGTGAAATATGGTCATTATCAAAAAAATGTAGCGTGGAGTCAAATCAAAACTGGACAATTAGTTGATTCGAGAACAGGAGTACTGAATGTTAAAAGTGATGCCAATGGGGATCAGCAGAGTACGTCTTCGGCAAGTTACAGTAACTTGGGCTTTGGATTGTTATTAAACACATCTAAGTTATTCGTTGGGTTCGCATATGATCATTTATTAGGTGCTAATTATGATTTTGATGGAATAAGTGACAACATTAAAGTGCCAGGGAAATTAACTGCTCAAGTAGGAGGGAGTTTAGTTCCAATAAAGGATATGGAGTTTTTAATTTTATCACCTTCACTTCATTTTATAAAAGTAGGAGGGTATGATAAGGTTTGGTTATCGAATGTGGTAGAGCTTAGTCGATTATTCATTGGAACAAGTTATTCATTTAATAACGAGTATTTATTAAGCTTAGGTTACGACAATGACATATTGAGAGTCTCATACTCTTATGGTCAAACAAAATCAATGGTTGATCAATTAGCTAAAAACTTAAGCTTACACCAAGTAGGATTAGTATTCAACTTCATGCCTAATAAAAGATAATTGACTTGACCTCTTAGGTGTCCAAGATTATACAAGCAACAGTTACGAAGTTTGGTTTGCCTTATCATTCTGAGAAAGCATTTTTAGGAGCTTTAATGAATCATCCAAAGATGTTATATAAGTTAAGAAAGTAACAATTTATCAAATACGTTTCTTTGTAAACTCATCAAACAATAATTTAAATGGCTTAGTTTTGCATTTATGCCATTTTCAAAAATAGGATTACCAGAAGTTTTATTAAAAGCATTGAAATCGGAGGGTTATGAAAAACCTTTTCCAATTCAGCAACAGGCCATGCCTGCAATTATTAAAGGGCATGATGTGCTGGGTATTGCGCAAACAGGATCAGGTAAAACGTTAGCTTTTGCTCTGCCTATTTTAATGAATTTAGATGTTCCAGCAAAAGAAAAAAGCAGAGAGCTAGATGCTTTAGTGTTGGTTCCAACGAGGGAATTAGCTGTTCAAGTGGAAGAAGTGTTTAAAAAGTTCAATGCTCTTTCAGAAAATCCTTTTGTAATTAAGTCCGTGTTTGGAGGTGTTTCAATAAACCCTCAAATGAAAGGACTTTACGGCGTAAATATATTGGTTGCTACACCAGGGAGATTATTGGATTTACACCGATCAAAAGCTTTAGGCTTAAGTAAAGTAAAAGTGTTGGTGATTGATGAAGCTGACAAAATGTTGAACTTAGGGTTCAAAGATGAAATGAATGAAATCATTTCCTTGCTGCCTGAACAACGTCAAAATATGTTGTTCTCAGCTACGTTAAGTGACGATGTAAAAAGTATTCATCAACTGGTGTTAAATAAGCCCATCATCATAAAGATAAAACCTCGCGATGAAAATTTGGATTTAATTAATCAAAGTGCTTATTGGGTTGAGGATGAAAAGAAAGGACCATTGTTGAGGTACCTAATAAAGAAAAACGAGATGCACCAAGTGTTGGTATTCACTTCTTCAGTATTCAAAGCTGATATGGTCGTTAAAAAGTTATTCAAGCATGGGATTGATGCTATGGCCATTCACAGTAAAAAAAGCCAAGGAGCTAGAACGGACGCCCTAGTAAAATTTAAAAACAAAAAGCTTCGTGTGTTAGTGGCCACTGATTTGCTTTCAAGGGGAATTGACATTGCCTTTTTACCGTACGTTATTAATTACGAACTTCCACGTTCACCAAAAGATTTTGTTCACAGAATAGGGCGAACTGGTAGGGCGGAATCACCAGGAGAGGCAATTACATTTATTAATGAAGCAGAGGAACATCACTTTAAAGTCATTCAAAAAAAAATGGGCAAACAAGTCGAAGCGACTGATGCCCATTTGATAGATTTGACAATGTAAATTTGTCTTATATTTTTATGACTAAACCTCCACTGATAAGGTGTCCACCTCCTAAACCAAGCTCGGTTGATAGCCCGATATTTGGTGTAAAGTAGTACCGTGCTCCCCAAGCAATTCTCATTGCCATTGGAATTCCACCTGTTATTGATTCGTCTACAGTGGCTGTTACATCAGTTGAACTGAATTCATAGGTAGAGTTTCGGTAACCCATTCCTAAAGAAAAATACGAGTCAAAATTGTCAGACGAACCCATGTGATAGCTGAATCTAGGCATGATTCTGATTCTGTTTAAAGTGAATTCTGAAGTATAACCGTTTTCTACAGCCTTCATTGAAAGGGTCGAATAACTACCTTCAACTCCAAGCCCGACTTTATCCGAGATCATGTATTCGAATTTAATTCCGATAGGTCCAAATGTGTTGAAATCAACCTCCCCGCTAGCTGTAGCTAGGCTTTTGAAGATTAATGTCCCAATTGATGGTGATCCATAAAAAACATCGAATGTGATGTCTCCTTTATTTATGGATTGTGCGTTTACGTTTAACGATAATGCAATAGTCAGCGCAAGTACTGACAGTTTTGATTTGATTGAATTCATTTTTTTTAAGTTTAATGTTAGGTATCGCTTATTACAAATACAGTGCCACCTTATTTTGCTTTTTTTTTGTTTTTATTTTAGCTCTCTGCAAGAATTTGGAAACCGCCGCGTGACTGCCATTATCAGTACAACCTAAAAAAGGTCCTTGAATGGTGTGGTGTGGTAAATATGGTAAGGATTCAGCTAGAGCGACAGGAAACAGAGTTTCCCCATCAATTAGGGTATGTCATGCAAAATAGATTGTACAAAAAGATACTTGATTAAAAGGATTCTTGTAATGCGTGCCGGACCAATCAATAGAGGTGTGATAATTACAAGTAATCTAGCGGCATTAACCGGTCCATCATTATCAATCAAGCAGAAAATGAAGTAGCAATTAGGATGGCAGTGCTGTACTTATTAGCTTTGAGAATCAACAGGGAATAACACACTGATTTTCGAATGGCTGCTTTAATTTACTATTTTACTCTTCCCTTAATTTATTTGATTTCCTTTTTACCGTTCAAATTATTGTACCTCTTCTCTAATTTTTTGTACGTCTTATTGTACAAAATCATTGGGTACAGAAAAAAAGTGGTTTCAACTAACTTGAAAAATGCTTTCCCTAATTATTCGCAGGAGCAATTAAAGCTCACAGAAAAAAAGTTTTATAAATATTTTTGCGATTTGATTTTGGAGAGCTTAAAAACATTAACCATTTCACCAAAGTCGTTAAAAAAGCACGTGTCTTTTTTAGGAAGTGATGTGTTTGATAAATTTAAAAAGGAGGAGCGAAGTGTCATAATAGTGATGGGACATCAAGGGAATTGGGAGCTAGGAGGGGCAAGGTTTGCTTTGGAGCCAATTCATCAATTGTATGTAATTTATCATCCGCTTAAAAATAAATATTTTGATAAATTGGTGTATTTCATGAGGACGCGTTTAGGTAACAGGTTGTACGCCATGAAAGACACAATTAGAGGAATGCTAAAGGACAGGGGTGAGTTAAATGCTACAGCATTCATAGCCGATCAAACTCCTTCCCCAAGAGGAGCATATTGGACTACTTTTTTAAATCAAGATACACCTGTATTTACAGGGACTGCAAAGTTGTCTAAAAAATTAAATTACCCCATTATTTATGTTTCGGTTAAGCGAGAACGGAGGGGGCTGTATACAATGACCGCTGAATTATTGTTGGAAAATCCGTCCGATTTTACGGAGAATGAAATATCAGAATTGCACACCAAACGACTTGAGAAGGACATTGTTGAATGTCCCGAAAACTGGCTTTGGTCACATCGAAGGTGGAAGCATCAACGAAGCTAAATCCAGTTTTATATCAAAAAAATAAAAGTGTGGAAAACTTTTACTGCGCCTGTTGGTTATTAGTGACTCCTATGCTGTAAAAAGACTATCTTCGCGGCATGTTGCAAGGTAAAGAGCTTATTTTAGCTACTAAAAAGTACGTAAAGGAGAACAGGTTAAAAAGTTGGTGGCTGTTGTTTTCCTCTGTTTTCCTTTTAGGACTAGGCTACCTCGGTGCACTTATCAACTTTCATTGGACGCTTCAGTTACTCAGCGCAATTTTTACAGGTTTAATTGTAGCACGAGTTTTTATCATTTATCACGATTATTTACACAAAACCATTTTGCAAGAATCGTTGTTAGCTAAAGTAATTTTCACTGTGTTTGGGATGTTTATTTTAGCGCCAACAAGCATTTGGAAACGTTCGCATGACTACCATCATAATCACAATTGTAAGTTACATAGCGCAAGCATAGGCTCTTTTCCATTGTTAACAAAAAAACAGTTTTTAACAAGCTCGTTAAAAGAAAAAAGACATTACCTTTTCATCAGACATCCTTTGACCATTGGATTTGGTTATGTTTTTGCGTTTTTGTGGGGAATGAGTTTAAAGTCATTAGTTAATAGTTCCGGTAAACATTGGGACTCATTTTTCGCTTTGGTTTTTCATTTTGGAATTTCGGTCTTTGTATTCATTTATTTAGGTCCACAAGCTTATTTGTTAGGGGTTTTGTTGCCATTTGTAATTTATGGAGGCTTAGGTTCGTACTTATTTTATGCGCAACATAATTATCCTGATGCCAAATACAAAAACAAAGAATCATGGACTTACGTTCATTCGGCTTTGAATTCTTCAAGCTTCATGGATTTGTCTCCAGTGCTACACTGGTTTACAGGAAACATAGGTTATCATCACATACATCACGTCAATGCTCGAATTCCATTTTATAACTTGCCAAAAGTGTACAAGGAAATGGAGGAATTTCAGAATCCTGGGACTACCACTTTATCACCAAAAGACATGTACAAGTGTCTGCGGTTGAAACTTTGGGATGCTGAAAAAAATAAAATGATTGGTTTAGACGAATTATAAGCGACGATAAAATATAACTATGATTGCCGAACAAGAACGATTATCCACTGCCGACGAAGGAAAAAAACTTTGGAGAAAATGGGGTCCTTACTTAAGTGAAAGACAGTGGGGGACAGTACGCGAGGATTACAGTCCCGATGGTAATGCTTGGGATTATTTCCCACATGATCATGCCAGGTCAAGAGTTTACCGTTGGGGAGAGGATGGAATAGCAGGGATTTCGGATAGATTTCAAAATTTGTGTTTTTCCGTTGCAATGTGGAATGGGAACGATTCCATTATCAAAGAAAGATTATTTGGATTAACGGGCCATGACGGTAATCATGGTGAAGATTGCAAGGAGCTATATTACTATTTGGATAATACGCCTACACACTCGTACATGAAGTATTTGTACAAGTATCCCCAAGCTAAGTTTCCCTACACCAGAATGCTTACTGAAAACAGGGAGCGCACCAAGCAAGACAGAGAATATGAAATATTAGACACGGGAGTATTTGATGATGACAAGTATTTTGATGTTTTCATCGAATACGCAAAAGAAGGTCCTGAAGATATATGCATAAAAATTACAGCTACAAACAGGGGTGAGGATGATGCAGAATTAACACTGTTACCTACATTGTGGTTCAGAAATTTGTGGAGTTTTGGAGTTTCAAAACACAAAGGGAGTATCTCCAAAATTGAAGGTTTAGATGGTTTTAAAGGAGTGAAAGCTGCACACCATCGAATTGGGACTTTTAATTTGTATTACGAGAATCCGCAAGATGAACTGTTTACCGAGAATGAAACCAACATGGAGCGCATTTTTGGAACTAAAAATGAAACGCCATTTGTAAAAGATTTAATTAACGACGCTGTTGTTAATGGTGATTTTTTAGAAATTGATAAGAAGAGGTCTGGGACTAAGTTTACGCCCTTGTTTTCAGGAGCTGTTAAAGGTGGAGAATCAAAAGTGGTCAAGTTAAGGTTAACTGATTTAGAACTAACAGATAGTCCTTTTACAGATGCTTTTGATGCTCGATTTGAAAAACGAATTACTGAAGCAGACGAATTTTATGAAAAATTTGTTCCAAAAGGATTGGACCCTGATTTAAAAAACATTCAAAGGCAAGGTTTTGCGGGAATGTTGTGGACCAAACAATATTACGAAATTGATGTAGAAGCATGGTTGGATGGAGATCCTGGTCAGCCCACTCCACCAAAAGAACGACGAAAAGGAAGAAATAAAGACTGGAAAGGATTGTACAACAAAGACATTATTTCCATGCCTGACAAGTGGGAGTATCCTTGGTATGCAGCATGGGATTTAGCATTTCATTGCGTCCCATTGGCAATGATCGATCCGGTGTTTGCTAAAAATCAATTGATTACCATCATGCGAGAATGGTACATGGCACCTAATGGGCAAATACCAGCCTACGAATGGGCTTTTGGTGATGTTAATCCACCAGTGCAAGCTTGGGGAGTCTTAAAAGTTTATGAAATAGAAAAAAAGCACTACGGAAAATCTGATGTCGATTTTCTAAAAAGAGCCTTTGCAAAATTGTCTTTGAACTTTACATGGTGGGTGAATCAAAAGGATTCGCAGGGAAAAAACGTGTTCGAAGGAGGGTTCTTAGGTTTGGATAACATTGGAGTGTTTGATAGAAGTAATAAATTACCGGGAGGAGGTATCTTAGAGCAGGCTGATGGTACAAGCTGGATGGCCATGTTTTCATTAAATTTGATGAAAATGGCCATTGAAATATGCAAGTTCGACAAGTCGTACGAAGATGTTGCTACCAAATTTTATGAGCATTTCGTGTTAATTTCAGAGTCACTCAATAGGAATGACAGTAAATGGGTTGGAGCCTGGGACGAAGAGGACGGTTTCTTTTACGATGTACTTCAACTTCCGGGTAATAAATTTGTACCTCTTAAAATTCATTCATTGGTTGGGTTAATGCCACTTTATGCTGTTTCACTCATTGAAAAGGAATCACTTGTCGGGATACCTGATTTCATGAAAAGACTAAAGTGGTTCAGGAATTTTAGGTTGAGGAAAAAGAAATTTAGAGCCATTGAAGATCATAAAGAAGGTGAAGATATTTTGTTTTCTCTAGTACCAAAAGACAGGGTTATCAAACTTGTGGAACACATGATTGATGAGGATGAATTTTTATCCCCAGGAGGAATAAGATCCTTGTCAAAAAGACATGAAGAGCGTTACTCTGTTTCACTAGAAGGAGAAGATTATGGAATAGAGTACACCCCTGGTGAGTCTGATTCGTCATTGTTTGGAGGTAATTCCAATTGGAGAGGTCCAGTGTGGTTTCCAACAAATTATTTATTACTGGAAGCATTAAGGGAGTATCATAAGCATTATGGCGATGAACTTACATTAGAATACCCAAAGGGTTCAGGGGTTCAAAAAAACTTCAAAGAAATAGCTAACGATATTTCAAATAGGCTCATGAGTATTTTTCAAAAAGACGAAAATGGCAACCGCCCAGTAAATGAGCAACATGAATTTTACAATCGTCCTCACAACCAAGACCTAGTGCTTTTTTACGAATATTTTCATGGTGACAATTCCAGAGGAATAGGTGCCTCTCATCAAACAGGGTGGACAGGGATTGTGAGTAAATTAATTAGTGGATTGCCGGATAGTTAATCTAGAAGTGTTTCTGTTTTACCAAGATAAGGTGGCACCACCGACCATTCTGCCTTTGTGATATTTTTGCAAATCTAGCTTTGTATCATTTCTTGTTGAAATGATATACCAACTGCCATCTCGAAGACCATCAATGTAATTACCTTGAAACACGGTTGGCATTTTTTTAGAGTATTCTTTCCAGAAGCCATTTTTCACATTCTTTTTATAAAATCCTTCGCTTTTAATCCGAGTTTTAAAAAAGTTTTTATGAATCCAATATCCTTCTTTTTTGCCTTTGATAATGATATTTAGTGTGTCGGTAGATTGACTAAAAACAGTAAACGATAATAACATGATGAGTGTGAACGAAAGTACATGCTTCATTTAATTGTCACTTATTGTGTTTTTATTTTCAACCGTTATTTCAGATCCTTCAGCTAACATCACCGATGTTGGTTCTTGTAAATTAAGGAATTCAAAGTCTTTTCCATAAACAGCACCAAAGTCCACATCAATTTCATATTCATTCACCTTGTACGCTTCCCATCTAGGATGAGTTACCTCATATTCGTTTGATTTGTGTTTGCTAACCTTGGCGTAACCCCAATAATGTTCGGTAATGAATTCCGTTTCACTGTTTGGTTCGATTTCAAACTTTTCAAGGCTTGCGTTAATTTTTATTGAATTCCAAATGTTATCTTTTTCCCATCGGTATTGAACGGTTCTCTCATTATTCTGTAAATTCCACATATGTGCCATTGGCATGGTCTCATAATTTTCGTTGTAAACAGTATTTGCTACAAAGGTGAGCGCTGGTTTTGGTACAATTTCCTTAATAAATACTACTCCTCTTTTCCATTCACCTTTTTCAAAGCGCTTCACATAAAACCTTAAGTTCACTTCTTCAAAATTCGAATGAAAAGGAATTTTCACACCAAGAAGCTTCGTGTTCATGAACATGAAGCCAACCAAACTCACAATACAGTCCCCTTCCCATAAGTCTAACTCAGTGCCAGTAGGAACGTATTTTTCAAGGATG
>JBLIBC010000024.1:0-17742 GCA_047632015.1 Glaciecola sp. | reverse complement strand
TAGAACTTGCATCAAACATGATGATAGATTCTCCATGGCTAGGCGCCTCTCCTAAAGTAGTGTTCCTTTGAATAATCGTATCAAATACCATTTCCTGAAAATGTGATTTCACATCATCAACCACCTGATTTGCAAGCCTTAACCTTGTATCGTACATGGTTAGTAAAATTCCTTCTATCGTCAACTCTTCATTTAACCTTGTTTGCACAATTTTAATAGTATTCAGTAATTTGCCTAATCCTTCCAAAGCGAAATATTCACATTGCACAGGAATGATTACACTGTCTGAGGCCGCTAAAGAATTAATGGTAATTAAACCTAAAGAAGGCGAGCAATCAATGAATATAAAATCATAATTGTCTTTTATTTTTTCAATGGCCTTACTCATCATTTGCTCTCTGTTGGGCAAAGAAACCATTTCCAATTCAGCCCCTACCAAATCAATATGAGCTGGAAGAATGTCCAAGTTAGGAGTTTTCGTACTTAATATTACATCCTTTGCTTCGGCCTCATTCACCAAACACTCGTACACTCCTAGCGTAATATTCTTAGGAGTAAATCCCAATCCAGACGTGGCATTTGCTTGCGGATCTGCGTCGATCAATAATACCTTTTTTTCCAACACCGCTAAACTTGCTGCCAAATTCATTGCTGTAGTTGTTTTTCCTACCCCCCCTTTTTGATTTGCTACCGATATTACTTTTCCCATTTATTTTATTTTTTCAACATGGCTGCATCTTGCATTTTATTGAATATTTTTATGCGCAAGAACTGTTACAAAAATACAAGATTGATTCGTTTAATGTACAGTCTACTTTTAAACAATAGGAAGCAAATTATCAACAACAATACATGATTACAATAATTTCAGGTACAAACAGAAAAAATAGCGTTTCGTCTGAAGTGGCAAAAGCGTACGCTGAATTATTAAATAAACAGGGAATTTTAAATCAAATCCTTGATTTACAAGACCTACCAAATGACTTTATGTTTTCCGCATTGTACGGTCAAGTCAACGAGGACTTTCAAAAACTGGTAAAAAGATTCATTTACGACTCCAGTGCTCTAGTAATTATTTCTCCAGAGTACAACGGAAGTTACCCCGGTGTTCTAAAATCCTTCATTGACGGCTGGGACAGAAGACTTTTGAATAATCAGAAAGTAGGACTAGTAGGAGTAGCTTCAGGTCGCCAAGGCAATTCACGTGGAATGGATCATTTGTCAGCAGTACTGAATTACATAGGCTTAACAATTGTGCCTTCGTTAATCCCCATATCACTAATAGACGGCTTATTAAACGAGGACAAAAAACTAACAGACAAGTCCACCTTAGATGTGCTAGCCAAGCAAATAGAAATGCTGTAAAAGTAAGGTTTGAGTTAACTTTACCTTGCTAAGCCGATTCCTTGGTGAGAATCAAAGAAGCACGATAAAAAAGTGAGTTTACAATAAAGAGAAATAAGATATCGGTCAAAAGAACTTCATTTTGCGCATAAAATATATAACTTTAAAAACTAACTACTTTTTTTGTGAGGCAGATTATTACTTTTTCATTGTTACTTGTTGTCTCATTAGCAGGATTAAGTTCTTGCAGCAGTGGCTCTTCCGCTCCTACTCAAGGCGTAATAACCTATGGTATTAACTACCCAGTGCAATTTGATGACAAGTGGATGGAAAGGCTTATGCCTAAAGAAATGGAAATGCAATTCAAAGATGGATTGTTAAAAACGGAACTTTCGTTTGCAGTTGGCATGATTAAAATTGCCTACCTATCCGATCAAAAAAACCAAAAGCTTTATGAATTAATGAAATTCATGAAGAAAAAAAATTATGCTGTTCGTAACCTCAACGAGGTAAACTTAATGATGAGCAACATTCCGCAACACAAAATAACACCCGGTACCGCCACAAAAATGATTGCTGGATACGTTTGTAAAAACGCGCTAGTGGAGGTGCACAACGACACTACTAACTATGAGTTTGAACTTTGGTATACTGAAGAATTAGGAAGTAAGAATTTAAATTGGTGTAGCCCTTTTTCGCCTATTCAAGGTGTGTTGATGGAATATCAAATTGAACGCTTTGACGTAACCATGAAATTCACGGCTAAAAGTGTCGAGCTTAAAGAATTCCCTAATGATGATTTTTCAATACCTGAACAGTATAAAAAAATCAGCTACGATGAAATGAGGGAAAACTTGGAACAGTTGAAAGACATCTAATCCAAAATACATCATGGGCAAAAAGACTTTAGTAATAGGGGCTAGTGAAAACCCTGAAAGGTATTCATACCAAGCAATTCATAAATTAGCAATTCACGGTCACGAAACCTTAGCACTGGGTTTGCGAAATGGCGAAACTGCTGGTGTTAAATTCCACACACAGCAGGAAAAGTTTGAAAACTTGGACAGTATTACCTTGTATGTGTCAGCTAAAAATCAAGATTCGTACAAAGACTACATCATTAAATTGAAGCCAAAAAGAGTCATTTTTAATCCCGGCACCGAAAATCCAGCATTTTACCCAGCACTTGAAAAAGCTGGAATTGAAGTCACTGAAGCCTGTACCTTGGTCATGCTTTCAATTGGAAACTATTAACAACAGCTAATGAACAAGGAGCGATTCGTTATTACTGGCGCGCCGTCAACTGGAAAAAGCACAGTCATTAAATTACTTTCTGAGCAACACTTAACTTTCGCCGAAGCTGCACGAAAAGTCATCCAAGAACAGATAAAACTAAACAGCAACAAAGTGCCTTGGCTGGACAATTACGAATTCAGCAAATTAGTGGTTAAACAGCAGATTAAAGACCACCAGCAAGTTTCTACAGCTGCCTTTTACGACAGAGGAGTACCAGATGTCATTGCTTACTTAAAGCACTTTCAGCAAGACAACTTTGTAGATAAATTCATGAAGACCGCTTCCAAATATAGGTATGCATCAAAAGTTTTTTTAATGCCTCCGTGGGAAATCATATATCAAAATGATGTGGAACGAAAAGAAAGTTTTGAAGATGCGCATTCAATAAACAAGCATCTCATTGACACTTATCAAGCTTTAAATTACGAAATAATTGAAGTCCCATTTGTAAATTCGACGGAACGTGTTAAGTTTATACTTGATCAAATAAATTTATAATTTCAACTTGGATTCAGCTTTATCAATACTTAAAGAATACTGGGGTTATGACAACCTTCGTCCTGACCAAGAACAGGTTATTGAAAGTGCTGTACAAGGAAAACACACGGTAGCGCTTCTTCCAACTGGAGGGGGTAAATCCATTTCATTTCAAATACCAACTTTACTAAAAGAGGGTATTGCCATTGTTATTTCGCCTTTAATCGCATTAATGAATGATCAGGTTAGCTCCTTAAAAAAACGAGGTATTAAAGCCGAAATGATAAGTTCAGGAATGAGTCCCAAACAAATTGAAATTGTGCTGGACAATTGCCAATACGGAAAAGTGAAATTTTTGTATTTGTCGCCTGAACGAATTAATTCCATTATGGTTAAGTCCAGGTTAGAGCAGATGAATGTAAACTACTTAGTGGTGGACGAAGCTCATTGTATATCACAATGGGGACATGATTTTAGACCTGCTTTCAACAACCTTCTTAGTTTAAGAGTTATGCATCCTGAGGCAAGTATAATTGCTTTAACTGCCACAGCAACTAAAAGGGTTATTGAGGACATCGTTACACAACTTGAAATCAAAGACAACCATGAATTAATAAGAAGCTCTTTTCAGCGTAAGAATATCATATACAGGATTTTCAGGTCCGAGAATAAAATTAACGAGCTAAAGCACTTACTAAAAAAACTAAAAGGTTCAGGAATTATATACGTGAGGAGCCGTAAGAAAACAGCTGAATATCAAAAAAAGCTTGCCCAAATTGGTCTTTCTGTAGAGTACTATCACGCTGGAATGGACTTGAAAGATAGGCGTGAGGTAGAAAAACGTTGGCTAAAAAACGACACCAAAGTGGTTGTTTCAACCAATGCTTTTGGAATGGGGATTGATAAGTCGGAAGTAAATTTTGTAATTCACATGGATGTGCCTTCTAACATGGAGGAATACTACCAAGAAAGTGGACGAGCAGGTAGAAATGGCAACACAGCAAACGCAATTATACTGTTTAATCAGGAGGACATCGAATACCAAAAAATGATGTTACAACACAGGTTTCCAACCCCTGACTTAATTAAAGACGTATACACCAACCTTGGTAATTTTTTTCAATTTGGAGCTGGCGGTGGAAAAGGAAAAGGGTTTGTTTTTGATGTACACAAGTTCGCGCGAAAATTCAAGTACGAAGCTTTGCTAGTGCATCACGCAATTAAAATTTTGGAATCAGAAGGATATTTAATGTTAAGTGAAAACAACCTGCGTTCATCCAAATTGATGATGTTGGTAGACAGATATCAATTACGTGATATATTAGACCAAGAAAACATATTGAGCAAAGTACTTGCTTTTGTGCTACGGTCTTACACTGGAATATTTAATGAATCAAAAAACATCAGCGAAAGTTTTATTGCTGAAAAACTGGACATCACAGAATTTAGAGTTAAAAATACACTTCAAATACTAGAAAGCAAGTACATCATTCAGTACCAAACACCTTCCTTTCACCCTATATTGATATACACTAAGGAGCGGTTACCTGGAAAAAGCGTCACCATCAGCAATAAAAACATCAACCAACGAAAACAAAATGCCACTGCACAGTTACGCGGGATATTGAATTTTATTTTGGAGGATCATAAGTGCAGGACTAACATTGCCTTATTTTATTTTGACGAAACACCCGAAACTGATTGCGGTCACTGTGACAATTGTTTAAAAAAGCAGGCTAACCGAAACATCAACGAAACCATTCTTAACATTACCAAAGAAGAAAAAACCTTGCAGGAAATCATTACTGAAAGCAACTTTGACAAAGAAGCCACCATTCAGGCAGTCCGTATGCTCCTAGACGATGATAAGCTGACAAGAAACGGCAATAAAATAAAGTCGTAGTTTAATTCTTCACTCACCCCCTTTATTTTGGTAATCAAGAATTACTTGACGCAATTTCAGAAAACAAGCTAACTTATTTTCTGAAATTGCGTCAAGACATCCATACCAGTACTGGTATTTATTTTAAGTAAAAATCCTATTACACTGCCCTTAAGAGAACGTTGAATTTAAGTTTTAGTGCTAATGGCCGTACCCAAAAGCGTACTGAACTCCAACAACACCAGACCACTCTTTTTTCATTTGAATTCCATGAACATTCTGAATGAAAGGAGAAGAAATCTCAAACGCTAGTCTTAAGTTTCTCAACGATCCTTTTGTCACTAAATAGTTGACACCTAGTAGACCTTCCAATATTCTCACACCTGAATTATCACTATTAAACAAAGGCATCACCATGGGACTAAAATTTAAATCTGCTCCATCTATTTTGCTATTAAACTTAAACTTAGCCCTCGCTGAAAAACTCAAAGATTGTGTTGCACTAACTGCTAACCAAGCTGTTGACTCTAATTTTTGACCCAAATTGTAGTCATGCTTATTTTTCATCATTCTTGATGTGAATAAAGTCTGAGTTCCAACGGACAAACTTTTTCTTTTTCCAATATAAGTAAGTCCAATAGTTGGATCCCAAGTTCCACTTCCTGTTTGCATAGGATAAGCAAGGTGCGCGTTAGTCATCATTGGCGTATCATCTGTCAAATGAACACCTCCAGTAGGGATACTTAACATCACGTTTGCATGAATTTGATGATTTGATTTTTTTAGCAATTTGAACATCCCACCAAATTTTGTGTCCGACACTCCTGAGGATTGAGTTGTAAATTCCATTCCTGACATCATTTTTAAATTCATTATACTCATTGAATAGTTCCCCATTAACATCAATGTAACCCAACTAGCAGGTGCATGCATCACACCAACCATGTGCATATTCATTGTCATTTCTTGAGGAGATACCATGTAACTTTGATAAATTTCCATGTCAGTAATTCCATCACTTTTTTGCAAATTCCCTTTCATAGACATGTCCATGTACCTGTATGAAACCATCCATTCTCCTACACTGTGCACGTGATCTCCCATCACTCCAATCGGCGCATGGTCATCTGCCCTAGACTTTATGCGGTTATTTGTTTCTGTTGAATCTTGTGCGACAGAAATGTTCACACATAAAGTAACAGCCCAAAAAAGGGCTACGATATTTTTCATTGTAATTTTGTATTAAAAATAAGTCTTAGAACTTGTGACCAACAACTATACTGGTCACTAACATCAGCAAATTGCTGAAAATAAATTAAGACTGTATCCTAGGAGGTGGAACAGGAACAGACATATACCTGTGCAAAACATTAAACCCAACGATTGGCAACATTTTTTCCTTTTCTACACCCCAACTTAAAAGATTTTCATCATTACGCTCAACTCCATCATGTACGTACTTTTCAACCTTTAAATCCAATACCCCTGGGGAATTATCATCCTCCTTTTGCATGCTTATCACCTGCTTTTTAAGGTAACACTTTCCATCACATTCCAGTTTTGGCTTATCCTTGTTAACACACTTTTCTTCAGTAATTTGCTCCTTATTTAAGTAATAATTAACGTAAGGAGAAAAGGGACGTAAAATCGCTACAACATATAATGCCAGAAACAATGCACTTAATATTTGTCGTTGTAGCTTCATAACTAATTCAAATACAAAGAAACTAATTAATCTTGAAAGCTTAATTCTATTTTAGTGCTTATATACTCAAACCACACAGCTTTTCGGTTTTTTTACTTGTCCATTTCCCTTTTCTCTTTGTTGAAAAACGAAACCGTAGCCATTGCTATGATTGAGTTTTTCGCCTTAACAAAAGAAACATGTTCTTCGCCAAAACTCCCGAAAACCTATGTGGTTTGAGTATATGTGCCCTCTGGTAAAACTGCAGGTAAAGCGTAAACTGGATTCATGAGTAAATTATAAACGAGGACATCTTTTACGTGTAACAACTCCCTTGTATTCAAATCCCATTCGTCATTAATATCAGAGCCGCGATTGGTTTGCGTGCCAATTAACGAAGTCAAAGACCAATAAAAACACTCCGTGACCATGCAATTATATTCACAGGTTTTGTCGTCATAACTGTACCATGCACCACTTGGATACGAGTTTGAAATTGAAGTAAAATTACCTCCTCGAGCCACATCCATGGCATTTGCCAACTCACTTCCTGCTTCCCCTCCAAAAACATCGGGATGCACTGAAGCATAACCTACATGAGTAACCAATTGTAATACTTCTTCCAATGCTGCGTCAAATTCCCCAGTATGTCCGTTAGCATGCCAATCAGGAACTGTTTCTTCTGATCCTAAATCCTGACTTTCTTTACCCTCTGGTGAATCGAAACGGTCAACATCTCGTTCTTTTTCCCACATGAATAAATATGCGTTAGCATTTATCATTGGATCGTGTACCGCTTGATTATCAACAACTCCATCCTCATTGTTATCAAGGTATTGAGCCATCACATTCGCAGCGTGTAGTAGTTTTTCATTCCCCACTCCACTCACAGCATAAATTGGCACGCCAAAAACAACAACCTTCTTTTACACTTTTTAAAATCGTCATCCGTGTTTTCGACCACGGTGAAATTAGGGTCGTTTCCAGGTGTAACAGTGTCCTTTTTGTAACTAATGATAAGCGCAGCTAAAATAATCAAAGAAAATAAGCGCATAAAAGATGTTTACTTGGGTTACGTGAAATTAGCCCTGAATGTCTCAACTCAACAAACACTCAAAAACTACCTTATCAAGGTGATGTTTCCTTTTTTGAAATGTTCCTCATCACCTTCGCACTCATACTTCAAATAGTAATCGTATACCGCTGGATCGATTTTCATTCCTTCGTACAAACCATCCCAACCAATATGTTGTTGCTCAGTTTCAAACACCTTTTGCCCCCACCTGTTGAAAATAGCAAAGTACAATTTAGTGATGTTTTTTCCACGTACATATAACACATCATTTTCACCATCACCATTTGGCGTAAAAGCATTAGGTACATATATATACGGGTCGTCACACACAAATTTTAGCACTTCAACATCCACTGAAGTGATGTTTCTACACTTCTCGTACAAGGAATCAATTACGGTCAACAAATACGTTTTACTCTCTTTTGGGAAGACTGTAAATTCATTTCCTTCTTGCGTTGTTTCACTTTCAGCCGGAAATATGTCATACAAGTTATTATTGGGAGTCACTTCAATTACAGCAGACTCTGTATCAAGAATAGTTTTAGGATCTACAGTAGCATCAATAACAGAGGTATCCAACAACGCAAAGTTCAAAGTAACAACATCCGAATCTTTACATCCATACTGATTTTCAGAAAGCACTTGAACAATCCAAGTACCATGAGGACCATATGCGCTAACAGCACTCAATGATGTGTCAGAATGTATAATCTCTGATGGGCTCCACACAAAGTTTAATGGTCCCATCCCACTTATGTCTTCGTTAGGCGACAATAAGATACTGTCATTGTAGCAAAGTGTGGAATCAAGTGGATAAGTCAAATTATAAAATGAAGAAATTACTTTTATTTCTGCAGTGTCTTCGCAGCCAAAATCATCCTGTCCCTTCACAAAAATGTTAGTCATTCCTAAACCAGGAGTAAAAGTAAGTCCTTTTAATCCAATACCCTTTTGAAGAGTATCAGCATATCCATCGTTACTTGACCAATAATAGGTTAGTGAATCCTCGCCCGAAACCGAAACCGATATTGGATTAGAATTATTACATAAAATGGTGTCTATTCCTAATGATAATTCAATTTTATTAACAGCTATAAATTGATTAATTGTGTCAATACAAAAACTATTATCTACCACTAAACTAATTTTCATTGAGTCATTTACTACCGCTTTTGAATACGAAGAGTCTTTGTCAAAAACAACGTCAGGAATCCATTCAAAGGTATATAACGGGTTGTAGCTCAATTCAAACCCTAACTGAATAGTATCTCCATAACACATGGTAGTGTCAGATAAATCAAAGTTTAAACTATTATCTACTATTCTAATAGAATCTTTTGAAACGCAACCGTTAGTATCACGTGCATAAATTTCGAAATCACTTACGTAAGCATAAATATTTAGCAAGGCAGACGTTGAGTCCTGCCCTTGGGTCACCTCTCCAGTTGGAGTCCATGAAATACTGTCAAGACCACTCATTGAATGACTAATTATGTTTTCCCAAATCGGAACCGTATCACAAACCAGTGTGTCCAAATTTACTTCCATCTGGAAATTGACACCATTTATTATCAATGAATCGACAAACATACAGCCACTAATATCAGTTACTTTGATATAAAATGTAGTATCTCCTTCTGATACCACATAAACAAAAGATGTGTCTTTTAATGAGGTGTTTAATTGATTTGAAAAACTGATATCGGTTGACCACTGATACGACGCTACACTAGATTCTGATCTCACATAATTAAGTATCGTATCATTTAAACAAGCTATTGTAGCTGAAAATTCTAATTTCAATTCAGGTACAAAAATTGGATAAATTATAGTGTCAAAGCAACCTGGATATTCAGAAACTACTACTAACAAAATCTTTGAAGAATCGGTAAGTACTTTTGGTTTGTATATGCTTGAATCTGACAACAAGACTCCTGGGTTCCAATTATACTTTGTGGAATCAATAAATACAGTCGATAACTCAATTTGAAGAGAGTCACCTACACAAGAGGTATCTCTTTTTGTATATAATTTACTGTTTAACCTATTTGTGATCAAAACGCTTGCTGTGTCAACACAACCTCTAGTATCAACTGCTGTTACTTGGTACGGGTTCAATCCCACCTGCACTGCCAACAAAGCGGAGGTCGAGTCTTGCCCATTCAATATTCCTGTCAGAGGAGTCCAGCTAATGGTGTCAACTATTCCGGAAACCGAGTTTAAATGCATCCAAATTGGAGCTGTGTCACACACCATAGTATCGTTGCTGATCTCAATACTAAAATCACCTCCGTTAACATTCAAAGAATCTAAAAATACACACGAATTCTCGTCAATCATCCTTAAGTAAAACAAGGTATCGTTTGGTTGAACAACATACTTAAAAGACGTGTCGCTAACTGATGCATTCAATGTGTCTGATAAACTAACTGTGCTGGACCATTGATAACTTGAAAATACAGCATCACTTTTTACGAAATTATTAACAGTATCTCCCTTGCAAGCAATTGAATCCAGCAAATCCCAAGTGTAATACGGCACATATACTGAATAAATAACAGTATCAGTACATCCAGGTTCAAAACTGACAATCAACTGAAAGGTTTCAACAGTATCAGCAACTACTTTTGGTAACAAAATAGTGGAGTCTGAAAACGTAACTCCTGGAGTCCAATCAAAGGAAGTATTTCCAGGAAAAGAGTCAACTAATAAAATTTGCAGAGAATCACCGGCACAGGAAGTGTCCACTTTTGATAATAAAATAATGTTTTGTCGATGCCAAATAATAATGGTGTCATTGTCAACACATCCACGTTTGTCCCTGACTATTGCCTTATATATATTGGATCCCGGGTGGACATTTAGCAAAGCCGAAATTGAGTCTTGTCCTTGCTCCACCTCAAGAACTGGAGCCCAAGAAACAACATCAACAACACCATCAACTGCAGTTACATGACTCCAAATAGGAGCGGTGTCACACACCATGGTGTCATTACTTATTTCAATACTGAAATTACCGCCATTTACCTGCAAAGAATCAATAAAAAAACAAGAATTTCCATCAATCATTCTTAAGTAAAACATGGTATCTGTAGGTTCAACAAAGTATTTGAACGAAGTATCATTTATTGACTTGTTTAAGGTGTCAGCATAGGAAAAGGATCTAGCCCACTGATAACTTGTAAATGTTGAATCACTCTTTACAAAATTCACCACAGTATCACCTTTACAAGCAATAGAATCTGGTAATTCCCAAGTATAAAACGGGACATATACTGGATGTAAAATAGTATCAGCGCAACCTGGTTCCGCTGTAACAATTAGTTGATATGTTTTTGAAGTATCTGTAAGTACTTTTGGTAGCAAAATCGTGGAATCACCAAAGGCCTTTCCTGGACTCCAATTATACACAGTGTTTCCGGGAAAAGTATTAACTAATTGTATTTGTAATGAGTCACCGAAACAAGAAGTATCTGTTTTTGATAATATTAAACTGTCGTCTCTTAAAATAATAATTTTCGAAACGCTGTCTACTAAATTACAGGAAACAGGATCTCTTATAATTAGTTTGACGCTGTATGTCCCAGATTTTAAATATTCATGACTTGGACTTTCTAATGTGCTTGTTGAATCATCCCCAAATGACCAAAAATAAGTAGTTGAATCGAGCGTGTTACTGGTATTATCAAATTGATAGTCAGAATTTAAACATCCTGTTTCTGGCACAATAAAATCTGCAATTATTGCCGGAATTTGAAAATCAAATTTGAATACTCCATTGTTACAACTAGCATTGTTTACAGCAGAGACAGCTCCTGGATTAGGTTTGATCGGAAAGTCACTATTCCCTCCGCATCCTGCACATACCGACTGATATATATTCCCCTTTCTATCAAAACGACTAGTTCCTCCATCTACGTGTTCATCACTGTCATCCCCTCCAAAAAAGGTAGCGTATTGCAAAGTGTTTGCTTCATCATCAAGAACTAGTAAATAAAAATCATTCCCATTTGTTGAGCTTTTAAATGCATCAGCAGTCACCTCCATCCCGTTTGTCCCTCTTCCTCCATTGTGTCCTGTGCGACCAGTTGGATCAAGTATCCAATTGGGAATCAGACTAAAGCCCAAAGACGATGAACCCCATCCAGACAAATAAATGTTATTACAAATATCCACCGCAAATGCAGTTGGGCTTAAGTTAATTCTACCATCTCCTGAGCCAAAAGTCGTTGACCACAACACATTGGTTAAATCATTAGATAATTTTGAAATAAACATTCCACTATTAATTGAGTAGTAGCCCGCGTTTTTAACCAACGTACTGTCCATACTCGCGGATTGCCCATAAATATATATACTTTGCTCATCGTCGATTCGAACAAAATACGCTTGATCATATGCTGCCGTTCCAAAATACGTCAAAGCATCAATTGTAGAGCCATCAGGGGAAAATTTTGCTACGAAACCGTCAGTAGGCAAACCCTGAAAAGTTGGATAAGCTACCCCCGGTGTCGTAACTAAGTCATTAGACCCCGTCCCACCAGCCACAATCACATTGTTACCCTTATCCAAAATCAATGAATAGCAGGCGTCGTTTCCAGTTCCTCCCAAATAACTTCCCCATTCAATCGTTCTTAAATCTGAACTAAATTTTGCCACAAGTCCTTCACTTCCACCATTACTAGTTGATTGAGCACCAGACATATTCGACAAATCATTGCTATAAGTACAACTAGATATATAAACATTATCATCTGCATCAACAGCAATATCACCCCGCATCTGATCGGCATAATTATAATTCAACAACTCATTGACTCCATCGTTTAAGCTACCTCCAAAATAAGTAGATGCCAAAAGCTGGGTTCCATCACTACTCAATTTTGCCACGAAAATATCTGATCCATTAACATAATTGACTGCAATTCCCCTAGACAAATTAACTTTAACACCTCCCGCAAATGTACTATCATACGCACCCACTGTGGTGGGGAATTGAGCAGAACCGGTCGTTCCCAAAATCATCAATTCATCTTTAGAATTTACAATAATACTGTGCGGCACCTCACATAATTCCCCACCTAAATACGTGGAATATATGAGCTTTGTTCCGGTAGTATCATACTTACTTAAGCCAACATCTGTATTGGTATAACCTGCATACACCCAACCAAAAAACGGATCATAAACCCAATCATTTCCTCCTGTTGGGTTACTGCTGAACACCACACTGTATGCTCCTAAAGTAGTTGGATATCCTATATCAAAAATGGAACTCCCAGAATACAGAAACCCCAATTCGTCATAAGTTGCTGTGTATCCAAAATTATTCGTAGTTGAACCTGAATAACTTGAAAAAACTAGTTCAGGATCAACAACCAAAGTATCGTCTGTGTGATAAGTTGGTTCAACGTAGAATGTGACTGCGCTATCTAATAAAACATAAGAAGAATTAACTTCATTAAGTTTATCACCAAGGTAAGAGAATGGCGCTTTATCAACAAGTGTTCTGGTTGATGTAACAATATTCAATTCACCACGAATTAATACTACCTTATCTGCTCCTTCAATATCCAGCTTAATATCTGTTACGTCTCCTCCAGGCAACACTTGAAATTCATATTTCAAACCAGCAGCCGTGCCAAAAACTTTCAAATTCACATGTGGGTAGATGTCATGGTAAACAAGCTGACGTGCACCCGATAATCCTGAGGTCCATTTACTTTCATCTTTACCTAAAAAATAATTGTATAATGCCGAACCTTTGTCATGTGCAGTCACTTGCGCATTAACATTACACCCTACAAAATTGACCTTAATCGCATGTATTTTTAATACTGAATCGGGTGACGCATCGGCGTGCAAATGATGAAAAAATTCTTCGTCATAAAATGCAAACTTAATTCCATCTTGTTCCATGTAGACCGCACCATTTTCAACCTCCATCTTATGCAACACATTCTCATGCCATTGCCCTCCGTTTGGTATAAAAACAGGTGATAATTGAGAAAACCCGATAAAAGGTATCAAGTAGAAAACAACAATTATTATAACTTGTCTCAAATGAATTCGCATCGTATTAAAAGTACTTAAAAATGTACAATGCTACAACAGTTGAAACAACCTGAAGGTT
Organism: Glaciecola sp.; assembly: GCA_047632015.1. Taxonomy (GTDB): domain Bacteria; phylum Bacteroidota; class Bacteroidia; order Flavobacteriales_C; genus JBLIAZ01. The sequence goes on along the minus strand of JBLIBC010000024.1, from coordinate 3,851 downwards.
ACCCAGATTTGCAATTAATTATGATACCGGAACTATTGGTTTTTTTTAGCCATCTTAATGGCTTCTTTGATGTCAATCCTTTCGCTATTATAGTAAGCTACTAAGAATGCGCCCTTAAATCCTTTTTCACGCAGTACTTGCTTGTACGCAGTTGCAGCCATTGGATCGTCAAATTCACCAACCGTCCACCTCGTAATACCCTGATCACTTGGTTCCTGTGAAATTTTTTCTTCAAGTTGAGACATCATTAGTTGTACCGCTGCCGGAGGTGAACCACGGTACAAACCTATTTGAACTCTGATCACCAAACCTAGTATTTTTTCAGGAATAATGTCTTTTCCTCCCTCATCCAATTCAACTACATTAGGATTAACACCACTTGGCGCCAACCTTTGCTCTTTGTTATACGCTACAACAAATGCCCCTTTATAACCAGCGACATTTATTAGTTTTTCCTTGTATGCAACTGCCTCAGTATAGGAATAAAACTTACCTGTCAATACTCTTTTATAGTCCCCATAAATTTCCATCTCCACATTTTCGTACCCTCGTAATTTAGTATGCTCGACTGAAAAATCTTTAAAGGCACCTACTTGAACTTTATACATTATATCTCCACTGCCATATACTATTCCTGTACCAAGCTCTTTCTCGACATTCTTAAATTCCTCATCGTTAACCAAATCCTTTAATGGAATATTTTTACCGTCCTTATTTGCTACCACAAAAGCATCTAAGAAACCTAGTTTTTTTAATCTCATCTTTTCCACATACGCTTCCCTGTAAGTTTTTCCACCTTCGGTCATGTATTTTGTCACACCTTTAGGTGATTTAAAACTCAACACTTCAAGACCTTTGAACCTGCTCATAGGTATAGTCGTTTCAAATGCACCAATTTGTACACGAAATACAGTTTGATCAGTTTTAACACTAATTCCTATTTTACTTGACTTGATTATTTCTTGTTCCTCTTCAGTGAACATTGATGTAGTTTCCATCGGAATCACTTGGTCATTCTCATACAAAACAACCCTAGTATTAAATCCTTGTAAGGCAAGCTCCAACATCCGTTCTTTAGCCTCTTCTTTGCTACGGAATACTCCAACCACATAGCTATTAGCGTTTGGATCGAAACTCTTAACTTGTTTAGCATCATGAATACTTAATATCCTATCCACCTCCTGACTTGGTATTCCTTTTTTATAGGCTCCAAGAGAAATTGTGTACATCTTGTTCAATTCCTCTTCTATCACTGGTTTCAAATGTCGTTTTTGAATCAACACTTTTACTATCTGAGGATCAGTAAAGCCACGTTTACTAAAGGTTAATTTTTGCTTTCTTGCCGCCGCTTTTGTATCATAACTAGTTTGATAAACAAAATCAACCGACTTATCTGAATTGCCTATAGATATTAGGCCTGGCTCATCTAAAAGCTTTTGTTTTTCCTCATGTGAAGTCTGCTTATTAACAGTACCTACTTTCACCATTAATTTGCCATCATGTTGTTTCAACTTGACAAAATCGCCAAGTTCTTCGTCGGATAGTTCCTTACTATCCTCCGCTGTTGGAGGTAAGGGTTTAGTAACCTTGCCATTGCTAATTTTTACAATTTCTGCATTTTCAAAGCCTTTTTCAAGGTAATCTTTTACCGATTGTCCAGCTGAAACTGTATCGATAAAAGGTCCCATCACATAATCAGTAGTACCTTTCGATCCCTCCAAGACCAGCACATTATTACCCTTTAAATACTTGGCTTTATCCAATGAACTAGAACTTACTGATGTGGATCCTAATTTCACAGCATATAATCCATCCAACTTTTTTACTTTCTCAAAATCATCCTTGAACCTGTCCTGCATTTGACGATCAGCAAGCTTATTCCAGTCCTCAGCCTTCATCATCTCATTGTCATCAAATACCACTACTTGAGCTTCAGTAATGCCTTGTTCAATAAGTTTGTTTTTTCTTTCCTCAGCTAGCCCTTGTTTCGCGTACTCTCCAGCAGTATATATTGTTTTCTTACTATTATCTGTAAATACCTTTAAATCTGGCTCCGATGCAAATTGTTCCAACATATCGTCAGAAATTAACTCATCTTGCTCAAATTCCTTTAAAAGCACCCTGTACCTCGCTGGCCTTTTCCGATTGCTAGCAATTCTTTCCAATACTTCAATAGGAACATCTAACGAATCAATGTACTTCATGTACCAATAAAAGTAATCGTCATCATCTAAAGCAACACCATGATCATCCACATTAGCTGCTGGTGCTGTTCCATTGTCTGTGTCTATGTAATCAGCAATACCATCCTTGTCAATGTCCATTGGACATCCTTTTCCGTCCACTTCAACATCCTTAACGGTATACGGACACAAGTCAAACTCGTTAATGATACCATCCTTGTCATCATCCTGTATATCCAAGGCCAAATAATCTACAAATTCAAAATCTTTCACTTCCACTTTACGCAGCTTGTTAAACAAGTCGTAATGAATTGATAATTTATGTTGCAAAAAATGATCACCACCTTTAGTACCTGCTCTTGTTCCAATACTATTTTCAGTCACGTTATCTAATAGATCTGAAAAAGAATAAGTATAAATGGAACCGATCCTAAATGAAAACCTTTGTGTCACATTAAATTCCAATTCCAAACCAATTGGAATTCCAAAACCTACCTGACTGTATCTTCCTAAAGTATCAAAGTTTGCTTTACGCAAATCTGTTTCGTATGCATAATCACGTTGGATTCTTACAGCATTTGCAGCCTGTGCGGAACCTTCAGCTGCTGTTCTAATAGATCCATCCTTCCAGTAATGGTACTCATTACCATTTTCATCAAATAAATCTCCTTTGTTATTGAATTCAAAAAAGGACACACCAACTGATAAATAAGGTTTTAAAATTTGATCTTCTTTAAAAAAGTTCGAAAAGTCATAGGCAAAATAACCAGCTCCTTCATGGATAATGGATTTAAAATTCAGGTACCTGTCCGGTCCTGTTTCAGCTCCAACCATCACACCGGTTGAATAGCGAACACCAAAGTCCAACCAATCAGTAATTCGACGCGCTGCATAAAAACTATAAACTACTGAACTTGCAAAATGCGACCTGGAATCTGTCGTTCGGACATCCCCCAAAAACTGGTAGTAACCTAATCCTGTTCCTATCTCAGGTCGAAATTCTTTTGATGCCACCGGTCCTGAGTTTGGAGCATCATTTGGAATATTATTTCGAAGAACTGGCTGTTCAACCACAGTGTCATTTGCGTTTTCAGGTGCCGGTTCGATTTTAGGTTCAACAGCCGATTCTGTTATTGGTTCAGGTATTGGTTCAGGTATTGGTTCAGGTATTGGTTCAATAATCGAATCAACTAAAATTGGGACGTCAGTAGTATCCCCTGCAATGCTATAAAAGCACACAGACAACAACAAAACCAATAATCCTAGTTTCCTTTTCATACAAACATGCTCCTCAAAAACGCTCTTCGTTCACCTCACACTGTACCTTTATTTATGTAAAAGCGACTTAAGTTGGACTTTACGAAGTTTTATATTTTCGTGTAAAAAAACCTACACAAGTAAAATGACATAAGCCTTTTACAATTTTAACATTTTTTTATGTGAATCCCTCCAAATATACGAGTTCTCCTACGAAAATTATCAACGGTGCTAAGTGAAATACTTTACTAACGTTTGCAAAAAACGTTATCCACTGTCTTGGTTTATGCTCTTTTACTTTCCTCCAACTTAAAAAAGTTTTCAATAAAAGAGGATTAATTCCCTATTCTGGCACTATACTCCGAATGAATTTTTAGTTTTGAAACTTATGAATTTAGCAACGATAAAATC
>JBLIBC010000023.1:0-18113 GCA_047632015.1 Glaciecola sp. | reverse complement strand
GAATTGTGGACAAACAGTTTAAAAGAGCTGTTGAATTATTAAAACCTGAAAATGTCAAAGAGTAAAAGTTTTCCGTTGCATTATCAAATCATCGCAGGGATGATTTTAGGAGTCTGTTTTGGTATTGTAGCTGTACAGTTATCATGGGAACAATTTGTTATTGATTGGATAAAACCTTGGGGAGGTCTTTTTATTCGAGGTTTAAAGTTAATTGCAGTTCCATTGGTGTTGTTTTCTTTGATATCAGGAGTGGCAGCTATTAAGGACTTAAGTAATTTATCAAAAATAGGGGTAAAAACCATTGGTATTTACTTGGTGACTACTGTGCTGGCTGTGACAATTGGATTGGTTTCGGTGAATGTTTTTAAGCCATGGGAAGGCATTGACAAAAGCGAGGTGAGTACTTTGTTTGATAATGCAAAATCAAGTGTGGGCGGGAAAACTCAGTTAGCTAAAGAGGTTGCCAACGAAGGGCCATTAAGCATATTGAGTGATTTGGTTCCTGATAACATTTTGAAAGCGGCATCTGATAATGGTAACATGCTACAGGTTATTGTTTTTGCATTGTTATTTGGTGTTGCCTTGGTTTTGATTCCTAAAGAAAAATCGGGTACAGTCATCAGCTTTTTTTCAGGGATGAATGAAGTGGTGTTAAAAATGGTGCACATTATCATGTACATTGCCCCTTTAGGCACGTTTGCACTGCTTGCGGGTATCATAGTGGATTTTGGCAATGTTTATTCTTTGCTTTTCATCATGGGTAAGTATGCTTTGACTGTGGTGTTAACCTTGTTGAGCTTGGCGTACATCGTATACCCTCTATTGCTGCACTTTTTTTCGGGGTATCCAATCAAAAAATTCTACAAAGCAATTTCCCCAGCTCAAATGCTCGCATTTTCAACAAGTTCAAGTGCAGCTACCTTACCACTTACTATGCAATGTTTAGAGGAGAATATTGGCGTATCAAAAGAGGTTTCAGGATTTGTTCTTCCGTTAGGGGCGACCATAAACATGGATGGTACTTCTTGTTATCAAGCTATTGCAGCTGTTTTTATAGCCAATGTATTAGGTTACGATTTGACTTTGGTGGAACAATTAGGTATTGTATTGACAGCTACTTTAGCCTCCATTGGATCGGCAGCTGTTCCTGGGGCAGGTATGGTAATGTTAGCAATTGTGTTGTCTCATTTGGGAGTTCCGTTGGAAGGGATAGGGTTAATATTAGGGGTGGATAGGATTCTCGACATGTGTCGAACTGTGGTTAACGTAACTGGTGATGCAAGTGTTGCGGTATTAATTGATTCAAAATTACGATCAAATAGTTAAAGATTGATTTCGTGGAAAAGTCCGCCTAGTAAAAGTTGATGTTTATCATATGCCTTTTTTTTAATTACATACTTACTTTTTCAAATAGAATCGGTATTTTTGACGCTCAATAAAAAAAGATAATTATGTCAGTTTTAGTAAATAAGGATTCAAAAGTTATAGTTCAAGGTTTTACTGGTGGTGAAGGTACTTTTCACGCTGGTCAAATGATTGAATACGGAACAAACGTTGTGGGTGGTGTTACTCCTGGAAAAGGTGGTCAAACGCACTTGGATAAACCAGTTTTTAATTCAGTTGCTGAGGCAGTTGAAAAAGCACAGGCTAATGTTTCAATAATTTTTGTTCCACCTGCATTTGCTGCTGATGCTATAATGGAAGCTGCTGAAGCTGGAATTAAAGTAATTGTAGCAATAACGGAAGGGATTCCTGTAGCTGACATGGTGAAAGTAAAAGCTTACATCGATAACAGAGAGTGTACCTTGATTGGACCTAATTGCCCAGGATTAATCACTGCTGACGAAGCTAAAGTTGGTATCATGCCAGGGTTTATTTTCAAAAAAGGAACCATTGGGATTGTATCTAAATCAGGTACGTTAACATATGAAGCTGCTGACCAAGTAGTGAAAGCTGGACTAGGAATTACTACTGCTATTGGAATTGGTGGTGATCCAATCATTGGAACAACAACAAAAGATGCTGTTAAATTATTAATGGCTGATCCAGAAACTGAAGGAATCGTGGTGATTGGAGAAATAGGAGGGAACCTGGAGGCTCAGGCAGCCGAATGGATTAAAGCAAATGGTACTAAACCAGTTGTCGGTTTTATTGCTGGTGTAACAGCACCTAAAGGAAGAACAATGGGCCACGCAGGTGCTATTGTAGGTGGTGAGGATGATACAGCAGAAGCTAAAAAAAGAATAATGAGGTCATGTGGAATTACAGTGGTTGATTCTCCTGCTCACATTGGAAGTGCTATGGCAGAATTGTTACAAAATGTTTCAGCATAAACTAATGTTTAAAGAATAAGATTAAAAGGACGCTGTAGTTGGTGTCCTTTTTTTATGTCCAGTTGATAGGTATGGTTAAATACAGGAGGTTGTCAGATGAAGAGTTAAAAGAACTTGAACAAGAGTTTAAGCAGTTTTTAATTGCTAATGGAGTGCATAACGAGGAATGGATTTCAATAAACGAAAAGCAACCTGAAGAAGCAATAAACTTAGTAGACCTGTTTAGTGATCTGGTCCTTGAAAAATCATTAGAACAAATAAAATATTTAATTCATTCGACGCAGGGCGATTTAAAAATGTTTTGGTTTCAAAAGGATGAGGCGAGGTTAGTAGCGCTAAAAAGCAATACCGAATCAATCAATTTTACTTCATCAAATTGGTTGAGTGAAATCCCAGAGCACTATGCTCAAATTGAGTTTTTTACCTCTGAAAAAAAGTTTTCAGAAAGTGATAGGTCAAAAGAACTTTACACCCTTATTAAAGCAGGTGCTCAAGTTAGTACTGAGCAAATGTTTAAAATAGTTCATCAGTTGGTAAATTGATTGTCGATTATTTTAATTTGGAACAGATTAAAAGTAGTTTTAATTCGTTAAATCTTCACAGCTACTAACTCACGACTATTTTCCCTAACTTAGTAACCTATCAGTCTTGATTTTGTTATACGTATAGATGAAGTTTAGTTACTACATATCAGTGGTTTGCATGATGATTTCAAGTTTGGCTTGGGGTCAGTTGGTAACTAATAATTCAAAATCAGCTACGACTTTAGTTAAGGACGTCTTAACAGGGGAAGGTGTTGAGATATCCAATGTCACATATAGTGGGTCAGGGAAGGCGTTAGGTGAGTTTTTTGGAGCGTCTAGTAACATTGGTTTAAGTCACGGAATTATCATGTCAACAGGTACGGTACTGAATGAAGTGGACGGTTCAGGGCTTCAAAATGGACCGGTTGGACCAAATAATAATTCGGGAGCTACAACTAAAAATAATACTCCAGGAGATGCAGATCTTGACGCTTTGGTTGATGGTGGCACTTCTGATGCGGCGGTGTTAGAGTTTGATTTTATTCCAGATGGAGACACTGTGAGATTTAGATACGTGTTTGCTTCCGAAGAATATATTGAATGGTCCAGACCAATTGACAAATACAATGATGTATTTGGTTTTTTTATTTCAGGGCCGGGAATATCAGGTAAAAAAAACATAGCCTTATTACCTGATAATAGCACTGTAGTGTCTATTAGAAATGTGAATAATTGGAATAATGATCAGTATTTCAATTTTAATGGGAATGGAACTTCAGGGTCCCAAGTTAATGATCCGACTGTTGTAAATTTTGATGGATTTACAGATGTTTTTACCGCTGTTTCAAAGGTAACACCCTGTGAAATATATCATTTAAAAATTGTAATCGCTGACAATCCCAGTGACGACCCTACCTTTGATTCAGGTGTTTTTTTAGAAGCAAATAGTTTAAATTCAATTCCTATTTTTGAAATTGATCAGCAGGCTAATTTTACACCTACAGGTAGCACCGAGGAATTGTTTGAAAATTGTTCCCATAATGGAGAGCTAAAGATCACAAGGGAAAGCAAGTTATATCAGACGTTGTCAGTTGATTATACGATTGGTGGAACGGCAACTAACGGCGTAGATTACGAACTGTTGGGAAACAACGTGACCTTTGCGGCTGGTGAAGCTTCGAAAACAATTGAAATTAAACCTTTGTCAGACGCTTTAAGTGAAGGTGTTGAAACGGTCATCCTCAAGTTTGATAATCCTGATGTTTGTGATGTATCCATTGATTCTTTGACTTTTACTTATCAAATTATGGACAGACCTGAAATGTCTTTTATTACCGATAGTATTAGTGCCGTGTGTTCAGGTGAGGATGTGCTGGTTTCTGCTAATGTGTCCGGAGGAGTTCCTGGTTACATATACGATTGGCTTCCAGTAAGTACTGAAACGGGTAAAACCATTACGGTAAACCCTGACTCAACTGATACAATTTACTATGTTGCAACAGATTTATGTGGCCAAAAAATCACAGGAGACATCACTTTAAATATTCCAATGTACACGCCTTTGACAGTAATACCAATGAACGACACCACTATTAAATGCAGAGGGGCGCAAATTACCTTTGTTGCTGGTGCAAGAGGTGGTGCTGGGGGGTACACGTATGATTGGGATTCGGGACAAACGTCAAAAAGAGCAACAAATACAATACTAACGGATGTCACTTATGGTGTTGATATATCTGACATGTGCAATGAAAAGGTAACTGACAGTGTGTTTGTAAAATTAAATTATCCAGCATTTTCTGTCCTTTTACTTGAGGACACTGTGTTTTGTTTTGGTAGTAAAGTAGTATTGTCTGGATCTGCACTTGGTGGGGTACCTCCATACAGCTTTTCATGGGAGTCAGGAATTGCAAATCCGTACGAATATTTAGTTTTAGAAACAAAATCTTTGAAATTTACCGCTTATGATTCCTGTGGAATAATTCCAGCAGTTGATTCGGTGCTAATAACCTCACAAAGACCTACAGCATCTTTTGCGGTGAATGCTTTTGTTCCTGAACCAAATGAGCCAGTGAAATTTTTAAATGATTCGAGAGATGCCAGTACATATTATTGGGATTTTGGAAACGGATTAAATTCTACAGAAAATCAGCCTTCTACTACTTATGATTCAGTAGCTCTATACCCAGTGACCTTATATGCGTTTGATGACTTAAATTGTTCGGATACATTAACTCATGAGTTACCTTTACGACATCCTTTATATTATTACTTACCAACGTCCTTTTCCCCAGATGGAGACGGCTTAAACGATATATTTGTAGGTAAGTCAGTTGGTGTTACTGAGTTTTCAATGATAATTTACGATCGAGGGGGGGGTGAAGTTTATGCTACAAAGGATGTAAATAATGGGTGGGATGGTAAATTTAAGAATGGAAAAAAAGCTCCTACAGGCGTATACGTAGTTAAGATATTTGCAAAGTCTTCATTCAGGTTTGATAGAGAGTATAAGTTTGCAGGAACTGTTACTTTGGTTCGTTAAACACACGTGTCAAAACAACTTGAATAGCTGGATTACGCCTAAACAGCCTAATAAAAAGAGGATAATCACAAAAGTAGTTTTACCACTTCCCTTAAATACTTCAGCTCTTTCTTTTATATCTTTTCGGTAAGACCATATTAATCCTACAATAAAAACGACTACGAAAAACAGCGCAAAAATGATTCTACCTTTTGTAAACATGCCCAAAAATAGCAAGAAATTTAACCAGTAGAAGCAGGTTTTTAATAATTGTTGGCATTGGTTTTGCATTTTTTTACATTAAAAATGATTTCAACACGAAAAGGCAACCTTGCCGTTTTTCATCGTTATAATAAATGAAATAAGATAATTCACTTTTACACGTTAATAAAATGTGATGCGAAAACACAGGAGTGTATAAAAAAGTTTAACTTTGTATTAAATAGTACTTTTACTGATATGACTATTAAGAACGAAAACGATTATGATCAAGCTTTAACTGAGATAAAATCGTGGTTAACCAAAAAGGACTATAATCGAAATTCACTAGAAGAAATTGAAGATGTAATAAACGCTGTAGAGAGTTACATGGGGATGCCCCTACCTGCTAAGCGTTTTATTTTACACAACTGTTTAAGTCCTAATTAGGGCTTTTTTTTGCTTCAATTTGAGGTAGTCAACGTTTTGCTCAATTTAAATTTTACATCAATAATTTAGCTCATGCCGAAGATTGCAATTTTTATTGTGTTGTTTTTACTAACACTTTCTGTTGCTAGTAAAGAGAGTAAAGAGAGTAAAGAGAGTAATGGGGAAATTGATGCAGTGGTATTAAGTTTAGAGCTGCTTCACAAGGAAATCCAAAATGCCCCAGACACTTCAAGAATTAAACTAAATGAAAAGTTTAAAAAGTCATTGAACGAGTTGCTTCATGATTTTCAATCTTTGTCATACGACTTTTCTGCCTTGAAAAGTGTGTCAGTATTGACTTCGCCTAAAAACACTTTTAGAGTTTATTCGTGGCCACTTGAGATTTCACCAGGTCAGTATGATTACTTTGGATTTACTCAGTTTCTTGTCAATGAAAAACGCCAAAAGTTGAAAGTCGTGGAGTTAGAAAACTCTATTTTTAGTATGACACATAAAACAGATGAGGTATATGAGTCGAATCAGTGGCGGGGAGGTTTATATTACAAATTAGTGCCTACAAAAAAGAAGAAGTCTAAACACTTTTTGATTCTAGGTTGGGATAGTCATAACAAGCGTTCAACAAAAAAAATTATTGAAGTCATCTCGTTCACAAAAAAAGGCGAACCCATTTTTGGAGCGCCAATTCTAAATTTCGAAGTGAAGCAAACTAAAAAAAACTTGAGTAAGAAAAAGCCTAAAGGAATCAAGTACCAAGTTAAGTACCGTCATGAATTTGAATATTCGGCAAAAGTAAGCATGATGCTGAGGTATGACAAGGGATTGAAAATGGTAGTATTTGATCATTTATCACCTATGAATCCAAAGTTAGTGGGAGTTAAGGCTACTTATGTTCCAGATTACTCTTATGATGGATTGTATGTAAAAAAGGGGCAGTGGTACATGAAAAACAATTTGGATTTAAGGAATAAAACTCTTCCAAAAGCGAAAAAATACAAACCTTCAGATGTGAGGCAATAAGTATACGTTATTGTTTGTACGGACAAATATAATTTAAAATCAATTTAACAATAACAAAGATCATATGTCAAAGCAACGTGTCGTAAGAATAGGAGTAATAACGCTAATGTTTATTTCAGGATTTAACTTGTTGGCTAGTTCCTGCACCTCTCAAACTGAAAAGAGTCAGCAGCAAGAAACAAAATCAGAAAGTTTATCCGATATCATTAAAGGAGATGCTTTTTTAGTTGACGTGAGAACGCCAGGAGAATATAAAAATGGTCATGTGGAAGGTTCTGTGAATATTCCCCTTGCAACTGTTAGTAGCAACATTGAAAAATTCAAAGGGAAAGGAAATATAGTTGTGTTTTGCCAAAGTGGAGGTAGGAGCTCAAAAGCTAAAAAGATATTAGATAATGATGGTATTAAAAACGTAACCAATGGTGGAGGTTGGGAATCGGTGAATGCTATTGTAAAAAAGAAGTAGTAAATGAGCTCGTTTTCGGAGATTATAAACAAGAAAAAACCTGTATTGGTTGATTTTCATGCAACCTGGTGTGGCCCGTGTAAAACATTGGCGCCTATATTGAAAGATGTAAAGTCGGTTCTGGGTGATAGCATTAGCATTATAAAAATTGATGTAGATAAAAATGCTGAATTATCGACAAAATTTCAAGTGAGAGGTGTGCCTACAATGATCATTTTCAAAGAAGGGAAACAAATGTGGAGAGAAAGTGGAGTGTTACAAAAATTAGATATTATTAAAGTTTTAAGACAATACATATAAATTCTCTATTAAGGGATTTCGATATTTATGACTTCCGATAGTACCTTTGTATTAATAAAACCATTTACATGATCGAATTTTTATCAAACCCTTGGCCTTGGTATGTAGCTGGTCCTCTTATAGGACTTACAGTTCCTGCGCTATTAATATTGGGAAATAAATCATTTGGAATAAGCTCATCCATGAAACACATTTGTGCGGCATGTTTACCTGCGAAAATTCCTTTTTTCAATTACAATTGGAAAAAAGAAACATGGAATTTAATATTTGTTTTGGGTGCTGTACTTGGTGGATATCTAGCGGTGTTTTTTTTACCTGACCTCGATCCTGAAGGGTTGCCTGAAGAGTTGATTGTTGAACCTACTTTGCTTAAGTTTTTAGAAACATATAATATTTATGACCATTCGGGCTTGCTCCCTTCTGAATTATTTTCATGGCCAGCTCTATTTACATTAAGAGGGTTTATCATGATTGTTATCGGAGGATTTATGGTTGGTTTCGGGACACGTTACGCAGGAGGTTGTACTAGTGGTCATTCCATTATGGGGTTGTCGAATTTACAATGGCCATCATTAGTAGCTACCTGTTGTTTTATGGTGGGAGGAATTATTATGACAAATTTCATTTTACCTTTTATATTAAGCTTGTGAATTATGGAAAACAATAAAGTGGATGCACGCAGACAAGATTCCATGTGTGTGAATGAAAGTAAGATTGAGTACAAGTGGTATCAATACATCAAGTATGGAGTAGTGGGGGTGCTATTTGGAGTTATATTTGTAAAGGCCGAAATTATTAGTTGGTATAGGATTCAAGAGATGTTCAGGTTTGAAAGCGAGCACATGTATGGGGTAATTGGAAGCGCTGTTGTTGTAGGAATGATTTCAGTGTTTATTATAAAAAAATACAACATTAAAACTATTCACGGTGAAAAGATAATTTTCGTGGATAGAGTTTTTGATAAAGGTCATGTAATTGGAGGGTTATTATTTGGGTTAGGTTGGGCTTTAACAGGTGCTTGCCCAGGGCCTTTGTATACACAAATAGGCACGGGAGCAACAGTAGTATCAGTTACTTTGCTTAGTGCAATAGCGGGCACTTGGGTTTATGGTAAGTTCCGCGATAAATTACCTCATTAAAAATTGGGGCAGAATAATTAAAAAAGCGCTAAAACATTTGAAAAATCAAATTTAAAGTTGCAAATTTGCACTCCATTTTAGGATTAAAAGAATTACTATGTCAAAGATTTGTCAAATTACAGGAAAGAAAGTGATGGTAGGTAACAACGTATCTCACGCGAAAAATAGAACTAGAAGAACATTTTTACCAAATTTGTTTGACAAAAAATTCTACGTTGCATCTGAAGATAAGTTCGTTACTTTAAGAGTATCTGCTGCTGGTATTAGAAACATCGATAAAAAAGGAATTGAAATAGCAATGAAAGAAGCTAAAGCAAACGGTTATTTGTAAAACTCTCATAGAATATTGAAAGCCTCGCGATACGCGGGGCTTTTTTTGCTTAAAACATTCGTTAAATCGACGTACTCTTTTGGTTCAACTGTTTGCTAGATTGAGCTCATTCATTAACTTTACGTGATGTCTGATAATTACGATTCATTTAAAGAAAAGCTAGACGAAGAATGTACTTTTCCCATAAAGTACATGTATAAATTCATAGTTCCAAAAGACAAGGTGCGAGAGGTTTTGCCACATTTTGAAACGGCTGACATCAGTACGAAAAAATCAAAAAATGGAAAATATGTGAGTGTCAGTGCTGTTGTAATGGCGTTCAGCTCGGATGATATAATTACCAAGTACAAATCTCTGGGGAACATTGAAGGAATGATATCATTATGATGAAGTTTGTCTTACAAAAAATGAAGGTTGAAAATCCAGCTCAAGTGAAATACACTTTGCTTGATAAAGAACATCCTTTAGTGATGAATGATTTAATCGGAAAAGAAATTACTTTGTCGCATACGAATAACAAGTATTGCTCGATATGCGGAAACAATGTAAAAAAGTTTTTTGGTCAGGGATTTTGTTATCCATGCTTCATCAAAGCTCCTGAAAATTCAGAATGCATTATCAGACCTGAACTATGTCGAGGACATGAAGGAGAGGGTCGAGACCCTGATTGGGAAGTACAAAATCATGTGCAGGCCCATGTGGTGTATTTAGCATTGACATCGGCTGCAAAGGTTGGTGTTACACGAAAAGTCAGTACTGTGTCCCGTTGGATTGATCAGGGCGCATGGAAAGCAGTAGTTCTTGCAGAAGTACCTAACAGGTATTTAGCGGGAAAACTAGAGGTGGCTTTAAAGGCACACATGTCCGACAAAACTAATTGGAGAAAAATGCTTAAAAATGAAATGAATTTTTCGTTTGATTTGGCAGCATTTAAAAATGATATTTTGAATTTAGTACCTGATGATTTAAAACAATACATAGTAGAGGGGGAGGAGGTGCTTGAAATTAATTTCCCTGTAAAAGAGTATCCTTTAAAAGTTGTTTCTTGTAATTTTGATAAAACACCTGAAATATCTGGAACCCTTAAAGGAATAAGAGGGCAGTATTTGTTTTTTGAGGAAGGCAAAGTGTTGAACGTAAGAAAGTTTAGTGGATACGAAGTAGAATTGTCTGTGTCAGAAAGTCAATCAGAACAAATGAGCTTATTTTAATTATAACAACATGTTTGAACACACAAAAGGAGTTCTTAGAGCTTTAGTAATAGCCATTGTAGCAATTTTCGGCTTATCATTAATAATCCCTCAACAAATTGCTTTGCAGCATGAGATAGTAATTAACCTTTCTCAGGATAGTGTTTTTAAATATTTGGAAAATGGTGATAATATAAAGTCTTATTTCCCCAATTTGAAAGGATTAAAAATTGAGGACAAAGGAGACGGAGATTTTATTTTTATAGGACATGATGGTGAATTACATCGCTTAGAATTAAGAGCCGCAAATAAGGCAAGAGGTGTAGAGCTCACTTACTACGACGATAACGACAAAAAGGGTGTATTTTTATTAACCACCAAAAAGTACAATGAACAAACGTTGTTATTGCAAACGCAGTTTTGGAATTTAGGATATAACCCATTAGCGAAACTATGGGGACATCAAACTAAAAAAGAAAGTCAAGAAAAATTAGAGGATGAAATGATTATTTTGAAATCTATTTTGGAACAATAAAGACTTTCAATTACTTTTAAGCGCCGATGCGATAGTTGAGAAATAAAATAAAATAAAATAAAATAAAAGAAAAAAATATTTTTACCAGTAATAGCATTAAGTATGAGTGTAGTAGCTTGTAATTCAGGAACTAGTGATGCGCATGATTCTCATGAACACAGTCATGATGAGGATTCTGATCATTCACATGCGGTTGAATCTTCAATAGCTGAAGTTGTCTCTGTATATGATAACTCGAGTACAACTGTTGGTTTTGGAGCTTTTAAAACAACTGCTAAAAAGGAAGTTAAAGGATGGTTTACGGATTTTGAAGTTTCGGGAATAACGGAATCAAAAGACCTTGCTGAAATTTTAGGAAATGCTTCAATTAATATCAGTGTATCTAGTTTGGATACTAAAGATGATGGCAGAAACGCTACTTTACTTGCTGAGTTTTTTAATAAAACAACTTCAAACGAAAACATCACGGGGAAAGTGGTGTCAATTGACAAGGATAATTCAATCGCTTTATTGGAATTGACGTTTAATGACGTGTCAAAAGAATTAGAATTTACTTATAATCTAAGCGGCGATACATTGTCAATGCAATCAGTATTGAATTTGAAAGATGTAAATGGATTGGAGGCTTTAGCTTCAATAAGCACTGCTTGCGATGCATTGCATAAAGGAGATGATGGGGTTTCTAAAACATGGAGTGATGTGAATATTTATTTGACAACCGTATTGAATAGATAATGTTACGTAGGGGAATAAACATAAAAAAAGCCACTATTCGTAGTGGCTTTTTTATGTGCTAAAGTAAAAACTAAATGCAGTGAAAGGCTATTTTTTCCACTTGTCTCGTTTCTTCTTCTTTTTACTCTTTAAACTATCTTCCTGTTCCTCAAATAACTCATTTAATGAACCAAATTTCTCTTCGGTTAAGTCTAATGTTTCTTGATAATCAGATTTTCCAACTTGAGTCACGCGTATTTTTTTATCCATAAATTTTTCAATGTCTTTTAACAAAGGCAATTCCTCACTGCTACAAAAGGAGACAGCAGTACCTTTGTTTACTCCACGACCAGTTCTTCCTACACGATGAACATAATTTTCGGCCACATCAGGAATATCATAGTTTACAACATAATCTACATTAGGAATGTCTACCCCACGAGCACTCACATCAGTAGCAACTAATATTTTGAATTCTGCATTTTTGAACGCCTTCATGGTGTCTTCCCGTTCAGCTTGACTTTTTCCACTGTGCATTGTTTGACATATAATATTCACTCTAGCCATGGCTTTTAATACCCTTTCGGCACGCACTTTAGTCCTTACAAAAACGAGGATACTGCTTTCAGCATGCTCACTGATGATGCGTTCTAAAAAAAATCGTTTATCATCCATTTCCACATTTATCAAGGAATGTGTAATATTTTTTGAAACAGGATCTTTAGGTGATACCTGAATTCGAATAGCATTTCGAACAATGGAGTAAGCGAGCTTTTTAATTTTATCGTTGATGGTTGCAGAGAAAAACAAGGTTTGACGCTTTCGAGGAAGCTTATTGATTAAATCTGTAATGTCTTTGTAAAATCCTAAGTCAAGCATTAAGTCAGCTTCGTCAAGGATCAGTATTTCTACCGTGGTTAAATTTAAATGTAATTGACTAACCATATCAAATAACCTACCGGGTGTAGCAATAACAACATCTACGCCTTCTTCAAGAGCTTTAATTTGAGGTTCTTGTTCAACTCCGCCAATTAACGCTAGTGTTTTAACTTTTGTGTATTTTGCTAAAGACTCATAAACTTCAGCAATTTGTAAGGCTAATTCATGAGTTGGAACCATGACCACCACTTTTACACCTGGCCTGTACTTATTACCAATAATCATGTGGAGTGTAGGAATAGCAAAAGCTGCTGTTTTTCCCGTTCCAGTTTGCGCAATAGCTAATACATCCTCTCCTTTTAATATGTTAGGAATAGCCTTGTACTGTATATCAGTAGGTTTTTTAAACCCCTTTTTTTCTAATCCTTTTTTTATTTGTAGGTTAATTCGATAATCTTGAAATTTCATGCTTAGAAATGCTAATTGTGAAAGTGTAAAGATAGATGTATTTTAACAATTGTGTACACCAATATATTTAATCCATTATAATTACTTTCTTACATTTGTAATAATGAAAAAAATATTTAAAATGATCTTGATTTCAATTGTTATTTTGATTGTACTATTAGTACTTGCTACTTGGGGATTTGTGAGTTTTAGCCCTCAAATGGGAGGGGAATCTAGCGAAGCGGATTTAAAAAAGTATGAAACGGGGACAAACTTTAAGGAGGGCAAGTTTTTTAACGAAACAGAAACCAACATGGACATGGGTTTTAAAAATGGAATAAAAACAATGCTTCAATTTATTCAAGGAGTCAAAGATGGAAAGCCAGCTTTTAGTATTCCGGTTCAAGGAATTGATTCTCTGTTTCTAGAGAAAACAAAACAAGAACATAAAATAATTTGGTTTGGACATTCCGCTTTTTTGCTGCAAATTGATAGTCTGAATGTGTTAATAGATCCTATGTTTGGAGACGTTCCTGCACCTCATCCAACTTTAGGAAGTAAAAGGTACAGCGATTCATTACCTATCGAGATTGATAAACTACCACAAATTGATGTGATGATTATTTCTCATGATCACTATGATCATTTGGATTATGGTTCGATTCAAAAGCTAAAAGGGAAGACAAACTTGTTTTATGTTCCTTTAGGTGTTGGAGCTCATTTTAAAGAATGGGGAGTCCCTGATGAAAATATTGTTGAATTTAATTGGTGGGAGCAGCAGTCCTTAGGAAGTTTAAACTTTGTATTTACTCCATCCAGGCATTTTTCAGGTAGGGGCCTTACTGATCGATTTTCTACCTTGTGGGGGTCATGGGTAATACAGTCTTCAGAAAAATCGATATATTTTAGTGGTGATAGTGGTTATGGTGATCACTTTTCGGAAATCGGGAATAAATATGGCCCGTTTGATTTTGCAATGATTGAATGTGGTCAATATAACGAAAAGTGGGCTGATATCCACATGACTCCTGAGGAATCTGCTCAAGCGGGAATCGATTTACAAGCTAAAGTTGCTATGCCTATTCATTGGGGAGCATTTACTTTATCTCTTCATTCTTGGACTGATCCTGTGGAAAGAATAATCACAAAAGCTAAAGAATTAAACCTTTCTTTAATTACTCCTGAAATAGGGGAGGTTATAAAAATAGATTCGCTTATTCAGGAGGACTTAAATCGTTGGTGGGAAAATTAGAAGTTAACCTGCTGTTTATTTGCTAATTTCTAACATGTCAGCCACGAATTAAAACAAAAAAAAGGAAGCTGTTTAGCTTCCTTTTTTTTGTTTTAATTCGTGGTAATTTATCTTAACCCAAGTAAGTCTTTAACAACTTGCTTCTAGTGTTATGTTGTAATCTTTTTACAGCCTTTTCTTTTATTTGACGAACTCTTTCGCGAGTTAAGCTGTGCTTGTCTCCAATTTCTTCCAAAGAGAAAGGGTGCGCAAAACCAATTCCAAAGAACATTCTCAATACATCCGCCTCTCTTTCAGTAAGTGTAGCTAATGATCTTTCAATTTCCTTTCTTAAGGAATCAATCATCAACGATTTATCAGCTTTAGGAGAATCACCATTTTCCATTACGTCTAATAAACCATGGTCTTCACCCTCCACAAAAGGAGCATCAATACTTTGATGTCTTCCTGCAATGTTCATTGCGTTTTCAATCTCGTCAGCATTTAACTCAATTAATTCGGCTAACTCTTGAACCGTTGGTTCTCTTTCCAATTGTTGTTCAAGCTCAGACATTCCTTTTTTTATTTTAGTAAGGTTACCTACTTTGTTAAGTGGAAGCCTAACCATTCTTGAATTTTCAGCAATAGCACTAATAATTGATTGACGAATCCACCATACAGCGTAAGATATAAACTTGAAACCTCTTGTTTCATCAAAACGTTTTGCAGCTTTAATTAATCCTAAATTTCCTTCGTTAATTAAATCAGGTAGAGTTAATCCTTGATTTTGGTATTGTTTTGCAACGGATACCACGAACCTTAAGTTAGCTTTTGTTAATCTTTCAAGTGCATTTTGATCACCTTCACGTATTTTAACAGCTAATATTACTTCCTCCTCAGACGTGATTAAGTCAACTTTTCCAATTTCTTGTAAGTATTTGTCAAGAGTTATACTGTCTCTGTTGGTAATCGACTTCGTTATCTTAAGTTGTCTCATTTACTTAATGTTGTTTTACTATTAGTTTAACGTGTGCAAAGGTAAGCTGAACTGCGTAATAATTGAATTATTTAAAAGAAAGATTTCAATTATTTGTGCAATTTTATAATTTGTTCACAAGGTACAACATTATTAAAGGTAAGTAAAGGGAAAAAGGGTTTTACTTGCATCAATTCGAAAACTTCGTTTAGCGCTTGTTCATCACTAACTTTTTTTTCCTATTTTTAAAGGATGAACTTTTTGAAATGCTTTGCTACTTTATCTTTGACTTTTATCTCCTTTTTTGTGATGTCACAAGATTTGGAAGAGGAGTTTTATAAATATGGGTTTCCTCAAGATGAAATTTACGTTGATTTATCAAAAGCTATAAAGGAGTCAAAAAAGGTGACTAAGTTAAAATTATTGAATGTCGATTTATCGACGAGTTTAAACAAACTAGGAAGATTTAAACAACTGAAAGTGCTTAAGTTACAGGATAATAAGATTGACTCATTGCCTGAGAGAATATTTAGAAATTATGGAATGAAATACTTTTTTAGTTCAGGAAATAACTTGAGAAAATTATCTTCTAATGTGGTTAACTGGGGAAGGTTGGAAGTGCTTAAATTACAAAAAACTCAACTGGATAGTTTTCCTTCAGGAATGTCTAATTTGAAAATGCTTAAAACCTTGGAAATGCAATCAAATGAGACCGATACTTTTAGGCTTAATGATGTGATAAAAGGATTGATTGGACTTGAAGAGTTGTTGTTTTACAAGGTCCCGATTTATGAGTTCCCAAGTAGCTTTTCGAAGACAAGAAAAATAAGAGAAATATACTTTATTGATTGTCGTTTGTCAAAAATTGATAGTACTATATATACCTGTAAAACATTAGAGCTATTAATATTGGAAAACAACTTGATAACTGAGATCTCAAAAGAAATCACGCAATTAAAAAGTTTAAAAATGTTGAGTTTTAAAAACAATAAAATTAAACAGCTTCCAGAGTTTGTTGCAAAATTAAGCAACTTAGAAAAATTAGACTTACGAGGGAATCCTATTCCTCGACATCAAGTTGCAGTGTTGAGAATACTGATGCCTTGGTGTAGAATTGATTATTAATAGTTTTGATATGAAAGTATATACAAAAACAGGAGATACAGGAGCTACGTCCCTTATTGGAGGGGAGCGATTGGGAAAAGATGACCTACGGATCGAGGCGTATGGAACTGTTGATGAGTTGAATTCTTTTGTGGGACTACTATGTGATAAAGTGGGTTTGCAAAATGTTAAAGAACAGCTTTTGGGGGTTCAAAATTATTTATTTGTTATAGGTTCAAATTTAGCTTGTGCAAATAAATTAAAATCGAATAACATTCCGTCGTTAGACACTGCGCAAACAAAACATTTGGAAAATTGCATTGATCAATTTGAAAAACAATTACCTACTATGACCAATTTTATTTTACCTAGTGGTCATGAACTGGTTTCGTTAACACATTGCGTTAGAACTATATGTAGAAGAGCAGAACGAAATGTGGTGAGTTTAAAAAATGAACTCGAAATTGTAGTTTATTTGAACAGGCTGTCAGATTACTTTTTTGTACTGTCTCGGTATTTAGCTAAAGAATTACAAATTGAAGAAGTAAAATGGGTGCCAAAAAAAAATGAATAAGACTGTATTTGTTTCATGATAATTTCCTTTATCAAACAAGGTTATATATCCATAGCGAATAGTATTTTTGTGCAAATATGAGCTACAAATCCATCATAGGTGATATAAAGAAAGGATCGTTTAGTCCTGTGTATTTTTTACATGGAACGGAGCCTTTTTACATTGAGGCATTAGAAAAGCAGTTTGTAAAGAATTCAATCCCAGAAGATGAGCGTGATTTTAACCAACACGTATTATATGCTAAGGATCATGAATTAGGTCATGTTGTGAAGCTAGCGCAGCAATTTCCAATGATGGGGGAGCGGCAATTGATTTTAATAAAGGAAGCTCAGAATTACAGGAAATTTGATGAGCTTATTGAATACTTGAAAAAACCACTTCTCTCTACAGTGCTAGTGTTTTCATACAAAGGAAAAAAGCTGGATGCTAGAGTAGAGAAAAAGCTTCCCGGAGCTAAATTAATGTTTTCTAAACCTTTGTATGACAATCAGTTGCCTGATTGGATTAGGGAGCAAGTAGCAGAGGTTGGATTAACCATCGAGCCTCAAGCAACCGTACTTTTAAGCGAATATTTAGGAAATGATTTACCCAAAATAATTAATGAACTCAGTAAGTTAAAAATCATTCTGCCACAAGGGGCATTGATTAGTGCTGCTGTCATTGAGAAAAACATTGGGATAAGTAAGGAATTTAATGTTTTTGAATTGGTAAAAGCTATTGCGAACAGGGATAGTGGTAAATGTTTAAACATTGCTAATCACTTTTCAAAAAACAGTAAAAACCATCCTTTTGTGGTTACAGTCAGTACTTTATACAATTTCTTTAGCAAGGTGATGTTGGTGCATTTTGCTCCATCTTCATCGCCAGATGTACTTTCGAAAATATTAAAGATTAACAGGTTTTTTGTGAAGGACTATCAGACCGCTTCTTTAAGGTATAACAGAAAAGAGGTAGCAGAAAACATCCATTACCTTGCTGACTATGACTTGAAGTCAAAAGGTGTAAACAATGTGTCAGTGGATGATGGAGAGCTAGTTAAGGAGCTTGTCTTTAAAATTTTGCATTAACAATCTGATCAGATTAGAACTTCTAACTTTGTGAAAAAAGAAGCGAATTTACCACTGTACTTTTGGTGTAATTCTAGGTCGTGACTTTCTTTTTGTTCACCTATGTACTGTTCTAAC
>JBLIBC010000022.1:0-18204 GCA_047632015.1 Glaciecola sp. | reverse complement strand
TTGCCCTCCAACGGCATGTAATCGTAACTTGCCTGAATGCGGTAGTTCTTGATTACACTCCGTTAAATCAAGAACTACAAAACATAGCCCCTACAACGTAGGTTATCAAGTATAATGGAATCTTTAGGTAGAATAGCGGGGAATCAATTAACACAATGATCAGTTAACAGTTTCTCTTATAAAAGCACTGGCTTTTATATCAGCGGTTCTTTGATTTTGTTGCTCGATTGTAGGTTCGTTAGTTCCGTAAATTTTGATTTTCTGGTTGCTCTCAGAAGCAGAAACTACTTCCTGAGAAAATAAATTAAGTGTACATCCAATCGCAACTAATAGTAAAGTTTTTTTCATGGAGTAAGTTTTTAATTGATCAATTATTAAAGAAATGGCGTAAATTGGTCACATGATACCATTTCTTAAAGTTAAGTCAAGCATTAAATGTAAGCTTTTAATTGGAGTTACGGCAGTGTTATATGCCTGTTCTTCAAGTAGTAAAGTTAATGATGTTCAAATTAAAATAAGTGCTGAGGAATTGTCTAATCAGTTAGAGATCAGCTTGCCTCAAAGTTTTAAAGGAGTAGGTTTTCAAAGTGGTGAAGACGCTCTCGGGTTTAAAAAAGACAAAAAAGATGGTAGTGTAAAATTAAGTTTTGAGGACTTGTCGGGATTAGGAATAAAACCTAAAGAGTTTCAGCAAAATGAAGAGCCTGACATAATAAGTAACTGTTCTGAAAGAATTTCTTTAGGTACTGAAATAATCTTCTATTTTAATAATAAAAATGGGATGACCGATTTAAACGGGAATGGGGTTGTTTATTTTTTAATTGATGGCACATTCAAGGAAGTGCTTTATGTAAATTATAAAAGTAATTTATATAATGAAGTAGAAAGCATTGTGGAAAGTATTGTGCTTTCTAAACCTTAGTTTTTTAACATAAACACATGTCAGAAATTCGATACGCTGCTGTTGATATAGGCTCCAATGCAATTCGATTAGTTGTAGTGTCATTACTTGAATCAAGTAGTGGAAAGGAGCGGAAAATCAATAAAATAAGTTTAACAAGAGTTCCTATACGATTAGGTGAGGATGTATTTAAAGATGGAAAAGTTTCTAAAGACAAATCAAATGATTTGAATCACGCCCTTACCGGCTTTTCTCATTTAATGAAAGCTTACCGTGTCAAAAAATACAAAGCTTGTGCGACTTCCGCGTTGAGGAGCGCTAGTAATAGCATGGAGGTTTTAAGCTTGATTAAATCGTCCTCCGGAATTGACGTCGAAATTATTGATGGAAATACCGAAGCTGAATATATCATGAAAGCAGGAGTTGGTCAATTCTTAAAAAAAGGAAAATCATACTTGTACATTGATGTAGGTGGAGGCAGTACGGAATTAAGCGTCTTAGTTGATGGTGAAATAAAAGTGAGTGCTAGTTTTAATATTGGAACTGTACGAGTATTGAAAAAAGGTTGGGATGAGGAAGAATGGGAACGCATGAGACTATGGCTAAATAAAAATGTTGCTGATGTAAGTATTAAAGCGGCAATAGGAACAGGGGGGAATATCAACAGGTATTACAAGTTGTGTCATGGTAAAAACAAAGAATTAAGCACAAAAGAAATAGCTCAGCTTTATCTTAAGCTAAAAAAGCTCAGTTACGATGAACGAGTAAGTAAATTTAATTTGAGACTCGACAGAGCCGATGTTATTGTTCCAGCAGGAAAAATATTTTTGAAAATATTAAAAGAAGTGAACGTGTCTCAAGTGATTGTTCCAAAGCTAGGTTTAGCTGATGGAATTATCAGAGACATTATTGAATGATTCTGCAAACGTAAAAACCTTTGTTTTAAGGTTTTTTAGGCCCGTTCCATTTCTTTTTTGATTTCCACTTTCCACCACCATTACCTTTTCCACCACCACTGTTTCTTCTATGACCATCAGTGCTCCATTCAGGACCTTTCCCTAATACTTCAGGTAGTGCAATTTTTTCGACTTCTTTTTCAATTAATTTCTCAATTCCTTGAAATCTACGCATGTCTTCAGGATTGATGAAAGTATAAGCAATACCAGTTGTGGATGCTCTAGCTGTACGACCAATTCTATGTACGTAATCTTCAGGATCATTTGGACAATCATAATTGATTACCATGTTAATGTCCTTGATGTCAATTCCACGACTAATTACATCCGTACCTACCAATATTCTTATTTTTTTTGCCCTGAATTTGGACATAACCTCCTCACGTTCATCTTGCTTTAAGTCTGATGAAATACCATTTACATTGTATCCCTTGCGTCTTAATGATCGAACAAGTTCCATTACTTTGAACTTTTTAGAACAAAAAACAATCACTGATTTTAACTCTTCTTTACCACGTAAAATTTCGTCAATTAAATCATCTTTCTGTTTGTCAAATACTAAAAAAGCACCTTGTGTAACACCAGCTGCAGGTTTTGATATTGCCAAACTTACCTTGAATGGATCGTTTAATAATTTGTTAGCCATCGATTGAATTTTTGGTGCCATCGTAGCACTAAAAAACAAGGTTTGCTTTTTTGCGGGTAAAAAGGAGTTGATTTTTGAAATGTCATCAGCAAAACCCATGTCTAACATGCGATCAGCTTCATCTAAAATGAAATGCTTTACGTTATCTAATTTGCAATAGCCTAAAGTTAAATGGCTAATTAATTTTCCTGGAGTCGCTACAATGATGTTTGCACCATTTTTTAGAGCATTTTTTTGAGTTATAAAATCCTTGGCATCACCACCTCCATATACACAAGCACAATCAGCTTCAATAAAATAATCAAACCCCTGTACTTGCCTGTCAATTTGAATAGCAAGTTCTCTTGTAGGAACAATGATCACTGTATTAATGTCTTCCTGTGGTTCAAGAGCTAATTTGTGCAAAATAGGCAACACAAAAGCTGCTGTTTTTCCGGTTCCTGTTTGGGCAAATGCCAAAACGTCTTTTCCGTTTATTATTTGAGGAATTGTTTGCTCTTGTATAGGAGATGCGTCCTCGAACCCCATGTAGGAAATTGCTTCCAACACTTGCTCGTTTAAACCTAACTCGGTAAATTTCATGCTGTTTGAATAGTAGTATCAGTGGGAAATAAACCTGAATAGAATAATTCGCTGATTATTAATGAGCTAAAGATAGGTAAACCATTTGGCTTGGTAGGGTGAGTTCCATTAAATATCACAAATCCAAAAAGTAATTGTGCTCCAAAATTTCCAATTTTAGGCCTTTTAAATTCCGAATGCCAATTTTTTTAGCATCAACCTGTATCAGTTTATCTTTTTTTAATGCTGAAATAACTCTACTTACTTGTTCGTCAGTAGTACCAGTAAAATCAGCCATTTCCTTTCTTGACAATTGAAGGGTTAAAAAATCCGATTTTTGACCAAACTTTCTATTTAAATAAAGTATAGCATCGATTACTTTTTCACGGACTGTCATTTGTGCAAACTTTCGCACTTTTGTTTCGCTCAGGTTTAACTCCTCAGAATAGAAGGACATAAAATCAAAGGTTAATAAGGGTACGGATTTGAGTATTTTAAGTAATTCAGCACTTGAAAAACTACAAAGTACAATGTCTTCCATTGCCATTGCGCCAATTTGATGCTGTTGGCCAGCTCCAAAACCTCGATGTCCTATGATGTCACCATCTTTTACAAACCTGTTGATTTGTTCCTTGCCAAATAATCCTGTTTTAAAAACTTTAACTTTTCCTTTGAACACAAAGTAAATTCCATGAACAGGAGCCCCCTCAATAATAAAGTTCTGCCCTTTTAGCACTTTAAATTCATGCTTGTTTTCTAGCAAGTTTTTAAGCTCAGGTATGGCTTTGTTTTTACTAATCAGGCAATTTGTGTTTTTACAATTTTGACAGTCCAAAAGAAAATAATTTAATGTAAAGATAACAAAGAATCAGGTTGTACTAAAAAAGAAGATAAAAAAGCACAAGAAACAAATGTTTTTTGTGCTTTAAAATGTATGTTAATGTAGCCCTTTTAAGCTGTTGTTAAAAGGAGTAAACTGCAGCTAAAACAAAAGAACCTAATTGGTTTGTTGCTGACAATTTATTGTCTAAAAAACCATCCTCCGATGATAAATCAAATCTTACTTCAGGTTTGATAGTTAATCCACCAACAGCATAGGAAGCCGTTAAAGTAGGAGCTATAATGTTGGCATCACCATTAGCATCATATACACCAATTGCACCAGCGCCGCCATTTGATTCAGCAAAATATTCTACTCTCACACCTAAACCAAATGCATCAGAAATTGAAACCAATGGGTATATTGCAGCTCCGTAAAAGTTACTAGCTCCAGTTTCGTTGTATGTTGCATTTACGCCTAAGTAAAACTTTTTAGTTAAGTCGTAACCGGCGGTTAAATCAAATTGCATCGTTACTGGAACTCCCACTCCTTGCTTTCCGTATAAAAAGTTTAAGTAAGTTGTTTTGTATCCTAATTGAGCCCCTAATGTATATGTGTTATTTGGATTAAACTCAGTAGCATCTGTGTTATTCAGGTATGCTAACATCAAAGATAAATCGTTTGTTAAAGCAAAATCTGATTTAATACCTGTGTGAGAGAAAGGTCCATAAGAGAACATGTAGGAAGTAGAGTAGTGGAAATTAGCCGCTGGGGAAATTACTTCATAGCCTAAAAAGGTGTTGAAGTTACCCATTGTTAATGTGATTTTATCAGTTACATTCCAGTACGCATACAATTGATTAACAATGTTCGACGATCCTGCAGGTCTTAAAGCACCCGATAAAAACACTGCGTCTTCTCCTCTAGGTCCAAAAACTAAGTCAACTACAGCGCCCGCTTTTTTACCTTCAAAAGAGCCTACTACATTTGCCATTCCTAATGCAAATCCGTTCAAGTTTGCAAAAGACGTATTTGGAGCAATTGCGCCAGCACCATTTGGTCCAGTGATATTTTGTCTTAAATACGCATCAACTGACCCCGAGACTGAGATAGCTTTTGTTTCTGTTTTTGTTGAGTCTGTTGCCGTTGAATCTGTTTGAGATAAGGCAGTTGTTGTCCAGGTCGCAATAAATGCGACAACCATTAATTTAATTTTCATGATGTCAAATTTGATGTTAATTACTTGGCAAGTATTACCTAGTAGGGTGAAATAAAAGGCGGGAACAGAACGTTCCCACCATGTGTTTTAATGTTGATTTAATCTAAAATCAGGGTATGCACTCATACCGTGCTCAGCTTCATCTAAACCTTCAATCTCCTCCTCTTTAGTAACTCTTATCCCTATTGTTTTCTTTAAGATAATAAGTATGATGTAAGAAGAGAGTAAGCAAAAAGCTCCAATTACTGCAACTCCTTCAAGTTGAACAAGCAATTGGTGCATGCTGGCTTTTGACCCAAAAATACCTACTGCTAAAGTTCCCCAAATTCCACATACTAAGTGGACAGGAACAGCACCAACAGGATCATCTAATTTTAATTTATCCATTAAAGATATAGCTGCAACGATAATCGCTCCTGCAATTGACCCGATCATTACCGCTTCGTTTGGTGACATTAAATCTGCTCCAGCAGTAATACCTACAAGACCACCTAATATACCATTCAAAAACATGGTTAAATCAAAGTTTTTGAAAGCAATGAAGGATACGATGAAAGCCATAACACCTCCAGCTGCAGCTGCCAAACAAGTAGTTACTAAAGTAAGCGAAGTTAAACTTGGGTCTGCTGACAATACAGACCCACCATTAAAACCAAACCACCCTAACCATAAGATTAAAACTCCAGCCGTCGCAAATGGAATATTGTGTCCTAAGATTGCAAAAGATTTACCATCTTTTCCGAATTTTCCTATTCTAGCTCCTAGTAACCAAACTGCAACTAACGCAGCCCAACCCCCTACAGAGTGTACTAAAGTAGAGCCTGCGAAATCGTAAAAGCCCCAAGTGTTTAAGAATCCAAGTCCCCATTTCCATGACCCCACGATTGGGTAAACAAATGCTAAATAAATTACTACAAAAATCATAAAACTACCAAGCTTAATTCGTTCTGCAACTGCACCAGATACTATTGTTGCAGCTGTAGCAGCAAACATTCCTTGAAAAAGGAAGTCCGTCCACCAAGTGTATCCACCACTAGCGTAAGCTGCCGTCATACCATTCTCAGGTGCTGCGATACCAAAACCTGCAAATCCTAAGACACCAGATCCTCCATCTTCAAAACCAGGGTACATTAAATTAAATCCACCGATATAATAAATTAAGAGCCCTACACATATAATGAAGATGTTCTTAAATAAGATGTTGATTGTATTTTTTTGTCTTGTAAGACCGATTTCCAATAAAGAAAATCCAAGGTGCATGAAAAATACCAATCCGGTACATATCATCATCCATACGTTGTTTATTGTTAAAAAATTATCCACGATATAGTTTGTTTAAATGTTATTTATTTTCTTATTAAAGAGCTTTGTCTCCGCTTTCTTCTGTTCTGATTCTGTATGCTTCTGAAACTTCCGAAACAAATATTTTACCGTCACCTACTTTTCCAGTACCTGCCGAATCTATAATTGCTTTGATTGTTCTGTCTAAAAAACCATCAGACACTACAATTGCAAGATGTCTTCTTTGGATGTCACTAGTGCTGTATTCAACACCTCTGTAAACATGTCCAATTTTTTCGTTACCAACACCCGTAACATCCCAGTAGCTAAAAAAGCTAACTTCTACAGCTAGTAAAGCCTCTTTTACGTCGTCGAATTTCGACTTTCTAATGATTGCTTCAACTTTTTTCATAATTGTACTTTTTTTGAATTATTGTGAATCACAAAGCTAGCTCAACTCAGACTTGTAAAGCTTGTTATAGCGCATATAAAAACATGCATTAAAACGGTTATTGTTCCGTCATAAGGTTGTTTCGTTGCGAGAGAACGCCTCGTGTGGGCAACTTCAGTAAGAAGCAATGTTTTTGTGGAGTGGGAATTAATTCATTTTAAAGCAGATATATTATCAACTACGTGCAATTGTCTGATTTTTGTCAGTTTAATAACTCAATATATTTACGAATAGCTTGTCAGTTGACAGGTGATTATATGTTTATTGTAATATTTTTTTTTGAGGGTAATCAATTGTTCGATCATTTACGAATCATTGATAATGAATAACTACCTTTACATGAAAATCTTGGAATGATAAAATTTTTCAGAATCATTGCTATAGTGGAGGGGATCAGTTATCTGTTTTTACTTTTTGTCAGTATGCCATTAAGATTGGCGGAAATTACTGAAGTTCCAACCAAAATTGGAGGAATGACACATGGTGTGCTATTCATAGTATACATGCTCATGATATTACCTGTGGGTATAAAATTAAAATGGAATTTTAAAACGATATTCATTGTTGGATTAGGTTCCCTAATTCCTTTTGGCACATTTTACATTGATAAGAAATATTTAAAAAATACTTAAACCCCAAAGCATGCTTTCTAACAACGATATTCTAAAAAAATTAAGAGTAGCTCACAAGTTCAGAGACGACGATATTTTAAAAGTTTTAAAATTAGTTGATTTTGAAATTTCCAAAGCAGCCCTAGGTGACATGTTCAGAAACGAAGAACATCCAAAGTTTGTGGAGGCAGGTGATCAAATATTAAGAAACTTCTTAAATGGGTTAGTAATACATTTACGAGGGCCTAGACCTAAAAAAAATCCGGAATAATATTTTTTATTCAAAATTATTCAAAGCGGTTAGTGAATTAATAAACCCTTTGAACGTACTGGATAAATAATGATTTTGAAAGCTTTGAACTTATGTTTGAAGCTTTTTTTTTGTGCTTAAAAAAAATGGTTGATGTTTTTTTAGTGTTCATCTGCGCCTTTTTTGACGCCTTGTGTTGTTTTCTATGTAAAAGCTTTATTGTGAAACTTTGACTCAGTTTATAATAAACTACCACCTAGACTTAACTCATGACTAAAATTAGCCTACTCGCACTTACTTTACTTTTACGCTCAATCATGTGCTACAAATACCACTAATCAATGGCAACTGCCACAGAGTGGTTATGGAGTGGAACCGGTGGAAGTACAGATATAAGTGAAACAACTAGTGGAATAACTGCAGGGGACTATACAGTTGTATTAGCAGATGCTGTAGGTTCTACTAATACTGAAATAGGAACCTTAACAGTAAATATTATTCCAGCAGTAACGGTGAATAGTGAAACCATTTGTTCAGATGTAGCTACTTTCAATGCCACAGGGTGGTTATGGAATGGAACAGGAGGAAGTACAGATATAACACAAACAACAAGTGGGACTACGCCAGGTGATACACAGTGCTAGTAACTGATGCAGTAGGTTGTACTAACACTGCTACAGGAACATTAACAGTAAATACTATTTCAGTGACATTAAGTGATTCAGAAAATACTACAGGGTTTTCTTACTCATGGCCATCAGGAGGAAGTACCGCAAGTTCTTATTCGCCAACTACATCAGGTTCATTTATTGTGACAAAACAAATGACATGACAGGTTGTAGTACACCGTCAACGACGGTCGCTACTTTTATAGCTATTCCAAATGTCAATTTGTCCACCAGTGAAGATACCTTGTATTTGTGAAGGTCAGTAAGCATCAGTTACTGCAATACATGGTGCTAATACTATACTTTGAAGTAACAGCTCTGCAACTAATGAAATAATAATTTCGTCAGAAGGTAATTATGTAGTTACAGTTAGTAACGGAGGTTGTCCTGCAACTGATAGCATTTATTTAAAAGTAACTCAATTTACAGAAAGCGAATTGGACAAAGGAATCGTCTGAATTAGTGTGTTTTGAAACCCTTGAGACCATCATTACTTTCACAGCAAACAGTTCAACTAGAAATGAATATTTGTGGAATACTGGTGAAATCACTAATGCGATCGAAGCCCCTTAAGTGGGAGGGTACAGTGTTTTGATATCAGTAGACAATGTTTCTGGTATCGAGACGCACAGCATCACAGACACTGTAACAATTAAAGAATATTGTCCTTATTCATTGTTTATTCCAAACACTTTTACACCAAATGGAAATTCATTAAACGAAGTTTTTTATGCTTACGGTAACAACATCGTTTCATTCCAAATGTTTGTCTTTGATCGTTGGGGATTACAAGTATTTGAATCGAATGACATTAACCATGGTTGGAACGGTGTTTATAAGAGCCATGATGCACAGCAAGATGTGTATGTGTGGAAAATAAAATATAAAGTAGGGACGGAGGAAGTTGGTATCATTGAGCTGTCTGAAATTGGACATGTTAACTTGATCAGGCACTACATAACAACGTGACAAAACTGATGACGGCATATTTTTGCTGGTTATGATATTAAGATTGTAGCACCTAATAAAGTATTTTGATTCCCCGCTATTCTGCCTAAAAGTCTTCATATTAAGTAATATTTCGGGTGGTGTAACTCTTTACAGGCTTAACCTATATTTTCCCTTACTCTCTTCGTTATTGTTCATGATATTCTATTTCTTCGTATTCACTTGTTCACTACGTTCGGTAGCGAAATTTTTTCTTTCAAAATCCGAGGAAGAATGACGATTTAGCGTGAGCAACAATGATTTATTAGGTAGAATAGCGGGGAATCAATTAAAGTATTGTACGATCCGAAATTTATTAAAATTACGGATAATACTTACCCCACAATTATAGGAGTGATTGGGACGTTTGAAGCTAATTTACTATTTCAAATAATACATTTTTTTCATTGATGTCTAAGCCTTTTGATTTGGTTTTTATCAACAGAAAATCTTGAAGCTCTCTTAATTCTCAATAAGTATTAAGGTGATATCCCCAATGTCCGTATACGCTAAACAACGGACAAAAAACTCTTTGACCTGATAATCAGGGTGTTAAGTTTGGACAAAATGCTGACATTACACGAAAGTGATGGTCTTAAACACATTATGTATTTAGATTAGGTAAGCTGAATTAAGTTAACATGAGTTTGACTAAACCATGTGCTATATGCTTGATTTATTGAAGCTTAACTACTATGAAAAAACTAACTACTCTTTCTTTAATTATTTCTTTCGTTCTTTTTGCTTTATTAGGGTTCACCTCCAAAGGGCAAACTTGTCCATCAAAAAACTCTTGGGAATGGCCAAGTCATAGTAATTGGTTGCTGCCTCAAAAAAGCATTATACAGTTTGGCAATGGAAAATCTATACTTGGCCAAGGAGCCGTCAATTTATTTGCTGACGGGAATTGTTATTGTCTGGGATATGAAGGAACCATATCACCAAGTGATGATTCTGGAAATTTGTTGTTTTACAGTGCTGGTAAAAATGTGTGGGACAATTCCTACAAATTACAAGGAGCATTTAAAGGGAATGCTACTGGTGGACAAAACAGTGCTGTACAAGGAATTGTAGCCGTAAAGCATCCACTAGTCCCTGGGAAATATCATGTTTTTACAGGGGACGATCAAGTGGGTGGACTTACGAATGGTTTCAACTATCATGAGACTGACGCCTCAGGAAGTATTACTTCAG
Organism: Glaciecola sp.; assembly: GCA_047632015.1. Classification (GTDB taxonomy): domain Bacteria; phylum Bacteroidota; class Bacteroidia; order Flavobacteriales_C; genus JBLIAZ01. The sequence continues at coordinate 7,659 of JBLIBC010000022.1, read as the reverse complement.
GACCTACTAATCTGGGTTTTTTCAGCTTTGAAGGAATGAATGCTACAAGGCACGCCAACGGGGTAGATATTTGGATTACAACATTACAAGCTAGTACCGGTATTTTTAAAAGTTTTTTATTGACCTGTAATGGCTTGAATACAACGCCAGTTAATTCTGCAATTGGTCATCAAACTTCTGGACAATCTATCAGGGGAGCAATTGAGTTTTCACCTGATGGAAGTAAGTTAGGTTTTGTGTGCCATGCTCCTGCAAACAAAAGTGAAGCTGTAGTTATATATGATTTTGATAATGCTACGGGTAAACTATCGAGTGCTAAAAAAGTTGCTGCATTATGGAGCGGATATTCGTGGACGCCTGCAAATCAAACATCGGGATATGATTGTGAGTTTTCTCCTGATGGAAGTAAATTGTATGTAAGTTTATTAGCAGGAGGAATGGAGATGTACGACATAAGTAGCAACAATGAGTTAACAATTTTCAACAGTGCCAAGGTCATACCTGGAGGGAATATTGGATGTATTGAGATGGGTCCCGACGGAAACATGTACCACAATGCAAATGGCAACTTATTGGTGTCTAATGGTGATTTAAATGCAGGTAACGTAAGTTTTGGTTCATCAGGATTGTCTGGATTTGGAGGTCTTGGATTGCCTAATATGTATTTGCCCCCAGCGATGGAGCCTGACATTCAAGAAGTTGGTCCCTTTTGTAATGACGATGCTCCTCAGGATTTAGCTACATTATGGACATGTTTAGGGACGAATGCTGAAGACCCAAACGGTTCGCCACCGTCTGTGTATACAGGAAAAGGTATTACTGACGCCGGAAAGGGAATTTTTAATCCTACAATTGCTGGACCAGGAACTCATGAAATTATTTTTACCAAATGTTCAGTTGACGATACGATATGGGTTGTGGTAAATGAATGTAACATAATTTGTCCTGATACGACACTTGAGTCTTCTGTTTCAATTTGCGCCGGACTTAATCTTGATTTAAACGCGCTTAAAACTACTGTTGAACCTGGAGCGTGGTCAATCATTTCAGGACCTTTCAGTAATCGGGCATCTTTGACAGTATCTAATTTTGAAACCACAAATACAACCGCTGCTGGCAATTATGTTGTGAGGTACACATTAAGTGGAGCAAGTGACGCATCCTGTCCTAAATATTCAGAACGAACAATTACTGTAAATGAATTACCCACGGTTACTGTGGATAGTAAAGCCATGTGTGATGGTGATACCCCTGTAGATTTTACAGCTGTTTCACCAACCGCAATCAATTATTTATGGAGCGACAATGGATCAGGAACCAACCAATTAACCTCTGGAAATACGAATGGAAATTATACTGTGGAAGTAACAGATGCTAATGATTGTAAAGCAACAGCATTTGGGATGTTGACAGTGAACGCATTACCTCAAGTCACAGTAAACAATGAATCAATTTGTATTGGTGATAATCCCGCTGTATTCATAGCTACGTCTGCCACGGCAATGAGTTATGTATGGAGTGATAATGGAACGGGTACTAATCAAACTACTTCAGGAACAACTTCAGGTAATTACACTGTTGAGGTAACTGATGTAAGTAGTTGTAAGTCAAATGGTATTGGAGTTTTATTAGTTGATACTTTGCCAATGGCGTCAGTAAACAACGAGTCAATTTGTATTGGTGATAACCCAGCAACATTCACTGCTACTTCAGTTACAGCGACAAAGTATGTTTGGAGTGTTGAAGGAACTGGAACGAACCAAACAACTACGGGAAGTACCGCGGGTAGTTATTCAGTTGAAGTTGAAGATTTAAATGGTTGTAAAGCCTCAGCTATCGGAACGTTGATTGTGGGTACATTACCAATTGTTTCAGTAGACAACAATGAAATTTGTTCGGGTGATGCTGCTACTGATTTTACAGCGTCTTCCATCACGGCAGTGAGTTACAATTGGAGTGAAAATGCAACAGGAACCGACCAAATAACTAATGGAACTACATCTGGAAATTATACCGTTGAAGTAACAGACTCAAAAGGATGTAAGTCATCAGCTACCGGAGTTTTAACCGTTCATACCTTGCCAATTGTTTCAGTGGATTACAATGAAATTTGTGAAGGCGATAATCCAGTTGATTTTACGGCGATTTCTAGTGCCGCAATAAGTTATGTTTGGAGTGAAAACGGGACAGGGAATAATCAAGTGACTTCGGGTAATGCCGGAGGTAATTACACTGTGGAGATTACTGATGGAAATGGTTGTTCATCTTCAACGACAGCGGCATTGACTGTTAATGAATTGCCGACAGTTTCGGTGAACAGTGAATCAATTTGTATTGGAGATGCTGCAGTAACTTTTACTGCCACTTCAGCTACTGCTATAAATTATTTATGGAGTGACAATGGTTCTGGATCAGCGGAAACAACTTCAGGAACAACAGCTGGTAATTATTCCGTGGAAGTAAGCAATTCAAAAAACTGTAAAGCTTCAGCCACAGGGGTTTTAATAATTGATACTTTACCAGTAGTTTCAGTTAATACTGAATCCATTTGTGTTGGTGATTTAGCAGCAGTTTTTACAGCCACATCCATTGCAGCCACAAGTTATATATGGAGCGAGAATGGGACAGGTACTAAGCAAACAACCTCAGGAAGTGTAGCAGGAAATTATGTTGTGGAAGTATCTAATGTGCAAGGATGTAAGGCAACAGCAATAGGTACTTTAATAGTTAACGACTTGCCTGTTCCTAAAGAAATATCAGATGGATCTGTTTGTCCTGGTTCAACACGAACATTGGACGTTTCCACTTTTGACAACGGGGCATCACCGTACCAGTACTTATGGAATACAGGAGCTATAAGCAGTTCGATTTCAGTGGGTCCAGGAACTTATCACGTAGACATTACCGACGCCAATGGGTGCAAGGGAAGAGACAATGCTATCATGCTTGAAGAAAGTGATTTGACTGTTATTATACCTGGCCCTGTTGAAATGTGTGAGGGTGAATCTAAAGTGATACCAAGTCAATATAAACTAGTTGATGGATTTAATTTGCTGTGGAGTACTGGTGAAAAAACGGAAAGCATCACAGTAAATCAAAGAGGAAGCGTGACTTTGCATGTTGACAATGGTTTAGGTTGCCAAGGTGATGGTGTGGTGGAAGTAATAGTACATGATTTGCCAATTGTAGCTAATGGATCAAAAGGAATTTGTGAAGGACTAGCCGCATTGATTGGGGACGATAGCAACCCTACTTACAGCTATTCATGGCCTACCATTAACAACAGTACAAATGCCATTGAACAAGTAACTGTAGCTGGAACATATACAAGAATTAGTACTACAAATAAGGATTGTGAAGCTTCAGCTGATTATGCGGTAAACGTAGAGAGCAATCCTGTAGTTAGTGTTACAGGAGGAACGAAATGTGAAGGAGAATTAGTTACTATAACCGATGCCAACCCAGCATTTGGGGAAGGCTACCTTTTTTCATGGTCAAGCTCAAAAGAAACCAGTAACTCATTAGTGACTTACGTTTCTGGAGAATTCAACTTAACGGTTTCAAGTCCTAGTGGTTGTGTGGGGAGTGACACCGCTACCGTTGAATTCACTCCGATTCCAATGGTTGATTTAGGCGAAAACCTAACAATTTGCGAAGGAAACCAAGTTGTTTTTGATGCTAAAAATTCCGGGTTAGATATACTTTGGAGTAATCGGTCAAGCAGTTCCCAAATAACGGTATCAGAACCCGGATTATATGCAGTTACTGTTAAAAATGGAAATTGTACAGCCAGTGACACAGTGATTTTAGATGTGATCAAGTTACCTACGAGCCAACTTGATAAAAGTCTGGAATACAACAGCGTATGTTTTAAAACCTTAAAAGGAGGCTTGGATATACAAGCTGGTTCAAACCACAGCTATAAATATTTGTGGGAAACAGGTGAAACAACCAGTGAAATTAACATTACGCAGGATGGAACATATTCGGTTGAAATATCTGTAGGTGAAGATGAAGGATGTATGATAACTGATCAAATAACCATCAAATCATATTGTCCTCATGGATTGTTTGTGCCCAATGCTTTTAGTCCGAATGATGATTTCATTAATAACTCATTTAACGCAATAGGCTATAACATTGATGATTATAAAATGATAATTTACGATAGGTGGGGAATCAAGTTATTTGAAACTAATGACTTAAATAAAGGTTGGGATGGTACTTATAAAGGGCGCTCAGTTCAGATCGACGTTTACGTATGGAAAATATTATATTCTGCCGACAACAAGGTAGGGGTATCGGAAAATCATGAGAGGATCGGGCGCGTAAGTGTAGTCCGATAAGATGTGATTTGTTTAGTGAAGTGTGTGGACTGTTACTTTTAGTAACGGCCCTTTTTTTTGAATCAATCAATCCTGGTGCTATCACTTAAATTGTCTTTTTAAAATTCAGTTGTAGGTTTCGTAGTAACAGCCAACAACGATTCTTTTAATGAAGTACTAAGCTTGATGTTTGTAAAAGTGACAGGCTCGACTGCTAAGGTGAATACTTGCAAAAGTTAAATGTTACTCACGGTGACACCTAGTCTCGAGTTACTGTAGCTTGCTGAGGTATTAAGTACCAAATCTATCCAAACTTCATAATGAAAATAAAGTGCAATTAATCCACCGAAAATCACAAATGATGTTACTAAAAGTTTGTTACGAACTTTTCCTTTAGTAATTGCGAACATGTTTATTAGTAGACCTATCACAAACCCGAATCCAGCAGCAATTAAAAAGTTGATATAGATAAAAGGTATGTACCAAATGGTATAAACGTAGATTAACACCAGTAGAGGAAATACCGTGGTAGATAAAAACAAAAAAGTAAAAATTGAAGAAGGAGAAAAGCGACCTCAAGGTTTGTAATATTTATCCATTGTTTTTGTATATTGTTTGTTGTTTTCGATATTTAAGATATACCGTTTTATGGATAAAGCCAAAGCTTCAGTAAAATTTACAATGTTTTCGACACTTATATTTCTCAGTTAAAATTCAAAAAACCTTTTGAAACCCGTAACATTTTTTTGAAATCTCTGTATAATAACTAAACCAAACTCTAGTTCCATGAAAAAAATCAACCTTACTTTTTTGTTTATTGTCGCAATTTCTTTTAGCAGCATAGCGCAAAGCATGGAGGAATATTTAAAGGTAGTAGCCGCGGATTATAATGCTGTTGCTGTTGAAACTTGGAGGTATGCAAAAAAGGCGAAGCATTCTGGAGAAGTAGAACCATTGGAAAGTACCAGACGACAATTAATTACAAAAACTCAAACAGCCATTAAAAGACTAAAGGATCTAGGTGGTTGGGAAGGCGATGCTAAATTTAGTGGCGCTGTGATGAGGCATTACGAAACGAATTTAAAAGTGCTCCAACATGGTTACCCATTGTTAATTGATCTTGGCAAGTATAAAAACAAATCATCCTTTGAAATGGAAAAATACATCAGGAAGGAAAAAAAGCTCCGTGATGATTTACTTACTACTAACATGGTGGCAGCTCAAGCTCAAACTGACTTTACTGTATCGCATAAAATTAATACAGATGCTGACAACATGGGGCTAGTAAAACGAATGGAAAAAGCCGGTTTAGCATATGATTACTACGACAAAATATTCATGATGAATTTTGAGTCAACAAAATTAGATGCTGAATTGGTAGAAGCACTAAAAACCAAAGAGGTAAAAAAAATTGAAATAGTAAGGTTGAAATTATTAAAAAGTTCAAACGCTGGATTAGCCAAAGTGAATGCTATTGGTCCTTATGGAACTGACAATCGAATGATCATGCCAACAAAGCAATTACTGAATTTTTATAAAAAGGAAGCTGAAGAATTGGTGCCGACGCAAATTGAATTTTTTAATGCACAAATTCATTTGAAAGAGCACGCTAAGGTAATGGGTGCAAAAAAGAAACGTACAAAACAAGACGTCGAAAAGTTCAATGTTGAAATGCGTGAATTAAAAGCTAAAACAGAATTATACAACCGTGAAAATGACAAAATGAACGTACGTAGGACTTATGTGGTAAATGTATGGAACAACGATGCAAAAAACTTCATAGACATTAACGTACCAGAATAAGTTTTATAGATTTGCAGATGATCTATTTTTATGGTTAAAAAATTAATTTGCGCGTTTTTACTTACACTTACATTTCATGGAGTTCAAGCTCAAAACCAACTGCAACAAGGTAAGCAAATAGACTTGCTGCTTGCTACTTTAACAAAGTATCATTACAGTCCTAAAACTGTGGGACAAAAGGAACTTCAGGAAATTAATTACATTTTTTTGAATGAACTGGACCACGATCAAGTATACTTTACCAAGCAAGACATAACGAAATTAATTAGTGATGCACAAGCAGTGTCAGGAGTAGGTAACTCAGGTGCACACTTTTTTAATGCTGCGTTTGAACTGTTCGTGAACAGAATTGTTTTTCAAAAAAACTTAGTAGAAAACTTCATTTCAAAAAAGATAAATTTTGACAGTAAAACGGTATTTAAAAGCCACCAATCGGGAGATTTTTCCATGGCAAACACCCAGCAAGATTTATTAAAACGATACGAACAAGTATTAAAGTACAACTGTTTGGATCAGATGTATGATTGGGCTGATTTGTCTGATAGTACTATCATCACAAAAGATTCTTTGTTACAATATGAGGAAGATGCAAAAGAGGTGATTACTGAGGAAGCTGTGTTGTTTGCAAAAATGGCTGTTGAAACTTCAGCTGATTTAAAAGACATGCTTTACGATGAGTATTTGAATTGTGTAAGCACCTATTTTGATCCGTATTCTATGTTTTTTTCAGTGTCAAAAAAGCAAAAATTTGAGCAAGCACTCTCCAAGGAAATTTTAGTATTTGGATTTGTACTTCGTCCGAACGACAAAAAGGAAATGGTAATCGAAAAATTACGTCCAGGAACAGCAGCTTGGAAATCGGGTGAATTAAACGAAGGTGATGTTATTCTTGAAATCAGGGTAAAGGGAGGGAAGCGAATTATTCCCTCACAAATGAGTTATAATAAATTCGCAAGGGCACTTGACGAAATTTCAAACGAGGATGTGGTGATTAAGGTTCGTAAAGGAAACAATGTAATTAAGCGTGTTACTATCAGTAAAAAAAAAGAAACTGTCAGTGACAACATCATTAAGGCTTATATATTAAAAGACAAAGAAGGGGTTAAAATTGGTTATGTTTCCCTTCCTAGTTTTTACACTAATATGAATGGTGGCGTCAATGATGGCTTAGGTTGTGCTAATGACATTGCAAAAGAAATTATTAAACTACAAAATGACACTCCCTTGGACGGTTTGATTTTGGATTTAAGATACAATGGAGGAGGATCGTTAACCGAAGCTGTGGATTTGGCTGGAATATTCATTGATGCAGGTCCGATGTTAGTGTACCATGGTAAGGGTGAAAAACCGCAAACAATGAAGGATAGGAATAGAGGTGCAGCTTATACGGGCCCAATGGCAGTGCTTATAAACGGATCAAGTGCATCTGCTTCGGAAGTAGTTGCGGCATCGTTACAGGATTATAACAGGGCAGTTATCATAGGTCAATCTAGTTACGGGAAAGCATCGGCGCAATCGGTGATTCCGGTTG
>JBLIBC010000021.1:0-18334 GCA_047632015.1 Glaciecola sp. | reverse complement strand
TTTATGTGTTTTTAAATACAGGAAAGGAATTTATGCCAGCTTTAAATGAAGGATCATTTTTATTAATGCCTTCCACCATGCCCCATACGGGAGTCCAAGAAAATCAGCGAATACTTCAAAACCTGGATGCTAACCTGAAAGCTATTCCTGAGGTGAAAGGAGTGTTGGGAAAAATGGGCAGGGTAAACAGTGCGCTTGATCCAGCGCCAATTTCCATGTTTGAAAACGTGGTGCTTTATCATCCTGAATACAGTGAAAACGAAAATGGTGATCGAATTCGGAATTGGCGAGAACACATTAAATCACCAGATGATATTTGGAAAGAAATTATCAAAGTGGCTAAGTACCCTGGAATGACTTCGTCCCCTAAGTTGCAGCCCATCGAAACAAGGTTGGTGATGTTGCAAACGGGAATGCGCGCACCCATGGGAATTAAAATGTTGGGGCCTGATTTAGCAACCATTGAAAGCTTTGGTTTTCAACTAGAGAAGGTATTGAGAGAGGTAGAAGGAGTGAAGGCTGAAGCTGTATTTGCTGATAGAATGGTTGGAAAACCCTACTTAATAGTGGACATTGATCGTCAAAAAATAGCTAGGTATGGCTTGTCAATTGGAACAGTTCAAATGCATTTAAAAACAGCAATTGGAGGAACAATTTTAGGTCAAACAGTGGAGGGGAGAGAGCGGTATTCAATAAAAGTAAGGTACCCAAGGGAATTAAGGAACAGCCCTGATAAATTAAAAGACGTATTAATCACAGCTGAAAATGGAGTGCAAATACCTCTTGGGGATTTAGCCGAAATTAAATACCAGCAAGGACCTCAGGTAATTAAGAGTGAAAACTCCTTTTTAATTGGTTATGTGTTATTTGATAAACAAGGACAGATATCAGAAGTAGAAGTAGTGGAAAATGCACAAAAAGCAATTGATGATGCAGTGAAAAGTGGACAGGTAGTAGTTCCAAATGGCGTGAGCTATAGTTTCACGGGAACCTATGAAAATCAAGTAAGGGCATTTAAGAAGTTACTGCTTGTGTCCCTGTTAGCATTAGTCGTGATTTTCCTAGTGTTGTATTTACAGTTCAAAAGTGTTGGAACTTCCTTAATGGTGTTTGCTGGGATTCTAGTTGCATTTTCAGGAGGGTTCATGATGATGGGCTTATATGGAACCGATTGGTTCATGAACATCGATTTACTAGGTCAAAACCTGCGGGATGTGTTTCAAATTGACACCATCTACTTGAGTGTTGCTGTGGGAGTAGGTTTTATTGCTTTGTTTGGAATAGCTACCGATGATGGAGTGGTTATGGCGACTTATTTACAACAACAATTCAAAGTAAACAAACATGACACAGTTCAAGAGGTGAAAAATACAGTTGTTCAAGCAGGGATGAAGAGAATTCGACCTTGTTTAATGACAACAGCCACAACACTTTTGGCATTGTTACCCATTCTGACATCAGGTAGCAGAGGGGCCGACATAATGATTCCTATGGCTATTCCAATATTTGGAGGGATGACGGTAGCCATCATCACTTTGTTTGTTGTTCCTGTTTTATATGCTGTTAAAGAAGAATTAAATACAAAAAGAAAGGAGGTCAATCATGAAAGTTAAAATTATCATACTACTCGTTTGTTTTGCTTCGGTAATTCAAGCTCAAAAATTGGACAGTCTCTTAGTTTGGTCTGCAAATAATCATCCTGATTTGAAGGCTGCCTATCTGAGTTATGAAGCGTCTCTACAAAAAGTTCATGGCACAGGTTTTTTACCTGAACCTGTATTTTCGTTTGGGTATTTTGTGAGTTCTCCAGAAACTAGATTAGGGCCACAAATTGCGAGTGTTGGACTACAGCAAATGTTTCCGTGGAAAGGAACATTGAAAGCGAAAAAAAGCATTACTGTTGCTCAATCTAAGATGGAGTTTGAGCAATTTAACTTGCTTAAAATCAACTTGTTTAGAGATGTTAAAAAACTGTATTATGAAGCGCAAAATAAAGAGGAGAATGTTAAGCTATTAATAGAAAACATTGTGCTGTTAGAACAGGTAAAATCAGTTGGACTAGCTAGAGTTGAATCAGGTAGTGGATCAACAACTGATGTTTTAAGGTTGAACCTTAAAGTAGAAGAAATGAAGACCAAAAGAAGCACAGAAAACGTTCATTTGAAAGGCTTTGTCGAACAACTATGTTTGCTAACTGGAAAGTCTCCTTTAAAACTAATTTTCGAGAACGACTTTGATGATAGTATTGAACAAAATGAGGTGACTGATTTTGATTCAATAGTAAACCATCCAATGATAGCCATGTCAAAAGAAAAGCTAGTGATGAACAACGCCCAAAAGAGAATCATTGCTCAAAAGGCATTGCCCAAATTTGGCTTAGGGGTTAATTATGTGCTTGTTAATAAGCGAACCGACATGAATCCAGTAGGTAATGGCAGGGATGTTTTGATGCCAAAACTCTCCATGACACTTCCTATTTACCGAAAAAGATACAAGGCGTTATCTAAAATGAATCAATTGGAAAACGAAAGTATTAGGGAAGAAGTAAAGGGTGTAGCGTTGGATTTAAACATCAAGTTGGTAAAGGTCATGACTAATATAGAATCGGCAAAGGAGAGGTTGGTTTTGTATCAAAAACAAACCAAAACCGCACAATCCATTTTGACGATACTGCAGTCAGATTATGAAAATAACGCGACAAGCCTTGAAAGTATATTGACAACGCAAGTTCAGTTGGTTAACTACCAAATGGAAATGCAGCATGCAATGAAAAATTTAAGAGTAGCAAAAAGTCAATTGGCGTTTTTACTTACAAAAGAATTATAGCTAGAACTATTAACATAGAAATACAAAACACATGAAAAACAAGAAATTATACATAATCACCGCAATAGCACTAGTCCTTGGTTTAACACTGGGATACATGGCCAACAGCTCATCTAATCAAACTAGTAAAGTAGGTGATGCTCAAACGGAATCAGCAGCAATGGAGACAATTTGGACTTGCGCTATGCATCCCCAAGTTCAATTAAAAGAACCCGGTCAATGTCCAATTTGTGGTATGGACTTAATTCCTTTAATTGGAAGCAAAGGTGAAAGTGGAGGAGCTAATCCGAATGCGATTTCCTTTAATGAGGGACAGATCCAACAGCATAACATTCAAGTAGTGGAAATAGGTGAATCGTCTACAGAAAAGGTGATTCGCTTAGATGGCAAAGTAAAAGTGAATGAAAACAACTCGGTTATTCAATCAGCTCATTATGGTGGACGAATTGAGGATTTATACGTTCAGCACGAGGGACAGTTAATTCAGAAAGGATCATTGATAGCCAAAATATATTCGCCTGAATTAATCAAAGCTCAAAAGGAACTTTTAGAAACCGTGAAACTAAAAGCTGAAAATCCGATGTTATACGCAGCAGCAAAAAAGAAACTGAATTCTTGGAAAATAAGTAAAACTCAAATTCAGGAAATTGAAAAAGAGAACAAAGTAATTGAGTTTTTGCCAATATATGCTGAGAATACAGGGATTGTAACGCTGTTAAATGTGGAGTTAGGTGACTATGTTAAAAAAGGACAGAAGCTTATCCAGTTGGCTGATTTGAGTTCAGTTTGGGTAGAACTAGATGCTTTTGAAAGGGACTTACAATGGTTAAAAAAGGGGCAAGAGGTGAGTTTGAAAATTAACACGGGAAAACAAGCAGGGTATAAGGGAGTTATCAGTTACATAGATCCGATAATTAACGCAAAATCACGAACGGCAAAGGTTCGAGTTGTAATCCAAAATGGAGGAGAGTTAAAACCTGAAATGTTTGTTTCAGGCACAATTGAAATTGCTAATTCTTTGGATGAGGTGGTAGTAATTCCTAAGTCGGCAGTTTTATGGACAGGTCAACGATCTGTTTATTATAAGGAAGTCGCACGACATACCTTTTCAATGCGAGAGGTAGTTTTGGGAAAAGACTTAGGAGGTCATTACCAAGTTTTAAAAGGCTTGGATAAAGGAGATAGAATAGTTAAGACAGGAACTTTTGTTGTAGATGCCTCAGCTCAATTACAAGGGAAACCATCCATGATGAATAAACCGAAGGGTATAGAGCAAAAGGGTGAGATAGGTCAAAGCAGCAAGAGTAATGATGTTGTATTGAATTTATACCTATCGGCAACAAAGTTGTTACAACAAGATAAGGAGGAGGAGGTAAAAATAGCGTTAGGTAAAATACTAAATGCTGTTCCTTCCTTGAAGGAAGCTTACCCACATATTCTTCATCATTCAAACGATCAATTTAAACAGTCATTTTCTGATTTTAGTTTGAGCTTCAATAAGGAGTATCAATCCGCTCAGAAAACTTACCTGATAAGATGTCCCATGGCAAATTCCGATAAAGGAGGGTATTGGATTTCAGTTAAACCAGAAGTGGATAATCCTTATTTTGGTGGAGACATGAAAGCCTGTGGTTCAATTCAAAATAATTAACAAAGTAGTAATCTTCAAATTTAATAACATGAGAAAAATTATTTTATCCGCGTTTACAGTTGCTTTATTAGCAAGTTGTGGAGCAAATCAATCAAATTCAACAGCGTCTAATAGTCATGAATCATTTAAAGTTTATGGTAATTGTGGAATGTGTGAAAAGGCCATTGAAGGTTCTCTTACAAATGCAGATGGTGTTACATCCGCTGATTGGAACAAAGACACAAAACAAATGGAAGTAGCATTTGATGCTACAGCAATTTCGATAGGCGATGTTAAGCTGAAAATTGCTGAGGTTGGTTATGACATGGAAGATGTTAGAGCTGGCGAATCAGTGTACTCAACTCTCCCAGGATGTTGTCAATATGATCGTCCCTAGGTGATTGGATGTAACTATATTAATATCAAGTGTTAGCGTAGGTTTAGTGAGTGTAGGTCCTCCATCAAATGGTTCTAACTACCTCCCGTTAGCTTCACAAAACAGAGAAAACCCTTGCTAGTCAAGGGTTTTCTTTTTTCGTAACTTTTCTGAACATTGTAACTTGTTGATTTCTAGATGTTGTTGATTCGGTCCGAGGAGGAACGACGAACAAGTGAAGGGAGGTGTGTATGCCTGCGTGTATGAACAATCCCGTTTAGCTAACTAAGCAGGGCTTGAGTTATAAAAGCGAATGAATCATACGGATTTACTGACTATTATTAGGTTCGACCTTAGCTAGTTGGGCTCATAGTCAGTCATAATAATTATCCTACCTTAATTCTTCCAATAATGTTTCCGCTGCAAGTTTTCCTAACTCATTTGAAGCTAAAGGGCTTGCTCCTGTAATTAATTTCCTGTCTATACAAACAGTCTTGTCCGACTCTGTATTGATAATGTTTGCTCCTAATTTTTTCAAATTTTCACTTACTCCTGAAACCATTTTTCCAGGTAAATAACCAACCATTGGTGTCATTTCATCTACAGCATCTGGGAACACGGCCATGTTGTATCCTTTGTAAAGAAACTCTTGGTTGTTGAGTGTTGTTGAAAGTAATGATCCTGGTCCGTGACAAAGTGTTATTGTAAATAAATCATTGTCATGAGCCCAACGCAGGACTTTTCCTACGTTTTTATCTTCAGGAAGGCCAATCATGGCACCATGACCTCCGGGAACAAATACTGCGGCATAGGATTCAGTGTTGGCTAATGAAGTATGAATGAAATCGGTTAGCTTTTTTGGGTTTTCAAAGTTCGATTTGTATTCGTCATAAATGGCTTTAACATTCTCGTCCTTTTGAGGGAAAGCCCACATTTCAAAAACGACAGGCTTTCCTGTTGGGGTAACAATTTCAAAATCAAACCCTGCGTTTTTTAAATGCAGCATAGGTAACAAAGCCTCTATGGGATGATTCCCTGTAGAAAAAAGCTTGTCGTTTTTCATTTTCAAGTTTTTCTGTTCAGTGAAAATGACTAATATTTTTGATTTCTCACCTTCATATTTTGAGTAGGTAATGTTCTCAAAATCGGTTACTTCAACAGTTCCTAGAGTTAATGCTAAACTTGAAGGGCTGTATGAACCATCGGCTTCTAGCTTAGGTTTGCTTGTAAAGTATAGGGTTGTTAGCAGAAGGACTATAGCGCCAGCTAATCCAATTAATGTTTTTTTTATCATGATCTCTTTTTTTAGGTTTTGGTCTCAATTAACTTTAAGCTATTTTTATTACGATTTTTCCTTTTGCTCTTCCTGAAGCAAGGTGATTGAAAGCCTCAATGCTTTCAGAAAATGGGTAAATTTTGTCAACAATTGGTTTGATTTTTTCATCTTCAACAAGCGATTTAATTTCATCTAACTGTGAACCATTAGGGTGCATGAAAATGAACTTGTATTCAGCTTCTTTTTCAGTACTTGCTTTTGCTATTTCCTTTGGTAATTTATAATCAGGGATACCAAATGCTTTAGCGATACCTTCATCCAAAGGACCAACTACACTTATTACTTTTCCTCCTTGTTTAACTACCTCAAAAGCTTCTGCAGAATAGTGTTGTCCAAGTGTGTCAAATACAATGTCAGCATCTTTCACAATGGTTTTGTAGTCCTCTGTTTTATAATCAATTACCCTGTCTGCTCCGAGTTCCTTTACCCAGCCTACATTATTAGTGCTGGTTGTGGTGTACACATATGCTCCTTTGGCTTTAGCATACTGAATAGCAAAACTACCTACACCTCCTGAACCTGCATGAATCAGTACTTTGTCATTTTCTTTAATTCCAGCGTATTCTAATGATTGTAATGCTGTGAGGCCAGCTAATGGTAAACCCGCTGCTTCTTCAAACGAAATATTACCTGGTTTTTTTGATACTGCAATGATATTCACTGCTGCGAATTCTGCGATTGTTCCCATTTGCTCTTGAGGAACTCTAGCATACACTAAATCTCCAATTTCAAACTGGCTTACTTCAGCTCCTTTTTCAACTACAATCCCACTTAAATCGTACGCTAAAGTACTTGGAAGTGGGATAGGAAGAATAGCTTGCAAGTTTCCAAGGATAATTCCTTTGTCTATTGGATTAATGGCAGCAGCCTTTACTTGGATAAGTACATCTTGTGGTTGTACAGCTGGTTTTTCTACTTCGTTAAAAGCTAAACTGTCTTTGATTTTACCGTATTTTATTAATTGTAATGCTTTCATAATTGTATCGTTTTATTTGTTTAGAATAATGTGATACAAAAATAGAGCAGAGGAGGCAGGGAAAATTTACCCTATGGTAAGAAATTACTTTTTAGCGATTTCAACCCTTAAACGACTTAAGCTTTGTTGGGTGATACCCAAAAATGAAGCAATGTGATAATTACGAGTATGCTTTTCTATGTCGGGGTATTGTTTTAAAAACAATTCATACCTCTCCAAAGCTGACAGTTGTAATTGATTCAATATTCTTTTTTGAAGACTCACCACATGACGTTCTAAATTATGTCTTTGAAATGATTCAAATTCAGGAAAAAGGGAATGTATTCCGTCGATTTTTTTTGAATTAAACTCTATGACTGTTGAATCGATTAAAGATTCTACGGTTAACGTAGCGTATGCATTATCATGAATAGCAATGTAATCGCTTATCCACCAGTCTTTAATGGCGAATAATAAGGTGTGTTCTTTCCCTTCTTTGTCGGTACAGTATGACCTCAAACAACCACTTTTCACAAGGAAAACTTTATTTACTGCTTGACCTTCCCGTATTAAGGTAGTGCCTTTTTGAATGCTTTTTTCAGTAGCAATTGATAATAGGTATTGTTCAGCTTTTGAGCTTAATTCTATTTGACTTTTTATTTTATTAATTAGGTCCTCCAATTGCTAGATTATTTTGTCAAAACGTTGGTCGTTTTAATAAATGCCAATACCTGTAAATACTGCTATTTCAAAAGTAAAGGTTTTAAATCCTGATTGAAAGTATTTAATACCACATTTGAAAAAGAATAAGCTAAGGGCTTCTACGGAGTAAAAGAGAGAAATCAAATAGGGAGCTAACTTTTCTCTCTCTGTAAAACTAGCAAGTCCAAGGAACATGACAAGGTGGTTTTGGTATGAAGAAAAGGTGAAATATTGTGAGAGTGGGAAGGAAATCGGACGTTCCTCCAGTCTTTTTTGTTTAAATGTAAAATCTACAATTGATAATAAATCATTCACAATTAATACAAGTAAGGTAACTAAACATAATGTTTATTTGGAATGATATAAGAAAAGAAGTAACTTGAATCTGCTTTGATAATTAAAAACTCAAATGACTCACCGTTAGTCTAATCGGTTGTTAATGAGTTGTTTATTTTTTTAATTATCATTAGCAACGACTTGACAAACTTGCGTTATGACTCACTGCAGTAGCAGCAGATATATTCATAGAAGGAATTTGTGGCATCTTAACAGATGGACTTTCCTCTTCTTTCTCTTGCTTGCCTTTTCGACAAATTTGAAAAGTCAGGCTTTAGACACTGATAATGATGGTATTATTGATAATGTTGATTTAGATGATGACAACGATGGGATATTAGATGTTGATGAATGCATGACCAGTAATTTCTTCTGGTCGAATGCTCCAACAGTAAATGGCAAAACCGCAACGGGTTTAATTAATGGAGTACCATATACTTACACATCATCCATTAATATTGAAACTACCCCTGGAATATACAAACACGCAACCTTTCCAAATAGCTTCAACGTGCCTAACATTAAGGTGATAAAAAACAGAAAGGTATCAAACAATTCAATCGCTTTTCCTCAAGCTGTTTTAAATCCGATATTGGTGTTTTCGTCCATAGGGAGTGGAGGTAATACTGTGCCAATTAAATTTTCTAACCCAATTGAAGTCTTATTTCAATCAGGACCTGTTACAATTATTTCTCCAACCGAAATTACTGGGAGAGAGGGATATGTAATAGTCAGAATGAATGGAGTTTTTAATCAAATTTCCTTTGATTACTTAGCCAATGAAAATTATGTAAACTTCACTTTTGGTGCCGATTTCGCCACATTTTGTGATACGGATGGGGATGGAACTCCGGATTATTTAGATTTAGATTCAGATAATGATGGCTGTCCTGATGCTGTAGAGGGTGGAGCAGGTTTCAAATTAACTGATATCAATAATGGTGTGCTTGCTGGAACGATTGATGCAAACGGCGTTCCCCTTCCCGCAAATGGCGGTCAGACAAAAGGTTCAAGTGCAGATGCAACAACAGAGTCTTTAGTTTGTACAGCTTGCGACACCAAAAAGCCTGCAATTAATGGAGTTAATGGAGATGTGTTTCGTGCTTTTTACTTTGATGCGATAAGGGAGCTAAACGAAACTGTAAATGGTTTTGCAGTAGGAGAAAAATATAAAATTAAAGTTACAGGGACTTGGAGTGTTTGGTCCAACAATCCAACAAAAAACGTTTTAGATGCCGCTTACAGGTACAAAGAAAAAAACGCAAGTGCAGCTATAACTCCAGTGAATTCGTTGAATTGGAAAATTAATGGAGTATCGCCTAGCCGACCTATTCCTGATGGCTATAACGTTGAACATACTTACTTTTTTGAGCAAGTTGCGAGTGGAGCTGGAGAAGTGTTCACATGGGGAGATAACAATTATGGTGACAATGGTGGAGGAATGAATTTTGAATTTTATAAAATTTTAGACACAATCAGGGGCTGTGCTTCCAATACCACAACTCAACTTACGGATTATGTGGTAGGACAAAATTTAAAGTGGTACAGCACAGAAACTAGTTCCGATGGTACCACTGTTGTCCCTAATATTGATAACAATATAGTTGGCAATACCGAATACTGGGTTACCCAAACAATTGGAGGCTGTGAAAGTGATAGAGCTCAGATGTTTTATTTAGTTAAGGAAATACCTGTAGTAAACCTTGGAAATGACACCACAATTTGTACTGGCAGTACGATTACGTTAAATGCTGGGAATCATCAAAGTTATTTGTGGAATACAGCAGCAACGGGTCAAACTATTGATGTTTCAGCAACGGGGAATTATTCGGTTAATGTAACCAGTACTAAGGGTTGTACGAATACCAGTTCAATAAACGTTACGGTAAATCCTTGTTCAATCGACTTTTTTGAAAAAGATACGCTTTATGTCTGTAAAGGAGAGTCGATTACGATTAGTGCTAAAGATGTTGCGTTAACAGAGTGGAGAGGAATACAAGTATTTACTGCAATTAATGATTCAATGATTGAAGCTAAACCAGCAATTACTTCAACATACTGCATTAGTAATTTTACAAAGAAAAAAAGTGTTTTGGCAAATGGTGGTTTTGAAATTAACGGGGGAACTGGTCAAAGAGATGAAGCTACACTTCCTGGATGGAGTACAACAGCTGCCGACAAAAAGGTAGAGATTTGGGCAAATGGTTTTTTAGGTCATCCTACATTTTCTGGAAATTTTTTGGCAGAATTAAATGCTAACGAGCAGGCAGCGTTGTATCAAGATGTTGCTACAACCCCAGGCGAAAAGTTAATGTGGGGGTTTGCCCATAAAGCAAGAGGAAGTGGTGTTGAAACAGTAGAGTTTGAAGTAGGACCTCCAGGAGGACCTTATAATATAATTGAGACAGCCAAGGATGTAAGTACTGCTTGGGGATATTATAACGGGATCTATGAAATTCCTACAGGACAAACTACTACTCGATTTTATTTCTCATCGACTGATCCAGGTGGGTCTGGTAATCTCATGGATGGTATAGAATTTAATACATTAAATGAACAAAAGGACAGTGTAGTTGTAGTTGTTTACAATAAGCCTAATGTAAACCTTGGTAATGATATTACCATTTGTGAGGGGGAATCGATTGCATTAGATGCTGGAGTAGGGTATAATAATTACGATTGGAGTACTGGTGAATCAACACAGAAAATTGATGTTAATTCATCGGGAGCTTATAAAGTTGAAATAACAAATGATAATGGATGTACCCAAGTAGATTCAATGGATTTAACTATAATTCCATTGCCTGTTGTTAATCTTGGTAGCGATGCTACAATTTGTGCGGATTCAACAATAACATTTGATGCCGTAGTTGGAACAGTTTGGACTTGGAGTAATGGAGACAACACTCAGGCTACTACAGTAAATTCAACAGGAACTTACAGTGTAATTGTGGCAGATGGAAGCGGCTGTACAAGTTACGACACGATTAACCTTGTGACGCAAGCTCTTCCTGTGGTGACTTTAGGTAATGACACCACTATTTGTGCAGATTCAACAATAACATTTGATGCCGTAGTTGGAACAGTTTGGACCTGGAGTAACGGAGATAATACTAAAACAACCATATTAAATTCAACTGGAGCTTACAGTGTAATTGTAGCAGATGCAATAGGGTGTACTGGTTATGATACTATTAACCTTGTAATGCAAGCTATTCCGGTAATCGATTTAGGTAACAACACTACCATTTGTGCAGATTCCACAATCACATTTGATGCCGTAGTTGGAACAGTTTGGAATTGGAGTAACGGAGACAATACTCAAACAACAACCGTAAACACAACTGGAGAATACCGTGTAATTGTAGCAGATGCAATAGGGTGTACTGGTTATGATACTATTAACCTTGTCATGCAAGCTGTTCCGGTAATCGATTTAGGTAACGACACTACGATTTGTGCTGATTCCACAATAACGTTTGATGCTGTGGTTGGAACAGTTTGGACTTGGAGTAATGGAGGCAACACGCAAACCACCACAGTTAATTCAACGGGAATGCACAGTGTAATTGTAGCAGATGCAATAGGGTGTACAAGTTACGACACCATTACTCTTGTCATGCAAGCTCTTCCAGTAGTTGATTTAGGAGGTGACACCACCATTTGTGAATGGGACAGCTGGGAGTTGGATGGCGGAAGCCCTGGATTAACCCATTCATGGAATACAGGGGCTAGGTCACAAATTATCATGGTTAATGACCACGGGAAATACACAGTATTAGTGAGAGATAATATTGGATGTGAAAATTCGGATTCAATGTTGTTGTCGATAGATGTGGTACCTGATTTATTTGAAAACAAAGAGCATGTGATTTGTCAAGGGGATTCTGTTTTTCTGTTCCCTTCTCTAATCGATGCTTCGATGGAAACTTCTTGGTTGGAGAATGATAGTGATAATGACACCATGAGGGTTACTGAAACGGAAATTTATAATGGATTAGTGGTTAGTCACCATTGTCAGGATACCTTTCCAGTTCAGGTATTGGTACTTGATACTCCAAGTGTTGAAATAATTGATATTCGTGGTCAAAAAAATTATTGTTTTGATTTTGAACGACCTATGCTAGAAGTGGTTGGGGAGGATGCATATATTGTAGATGTGACTTGGTTTCCAAGTGAAGAAATTACACATGTGTTTGAACCTACTCGTCCAGGAACTCATACATTATTAGCAGATGACGGGACCTGTAAAAGTATTTATCAAATACATTTAGAAACGTATTGTGAAGGACAGGTGTTTACTCCTAATGCATTTACGCCTGACGGAGACGGTATTAATGATGAATTTAGAGCAGTATCATACTATGTTGAGGATTACTCTTTACTAATCTATGATAAGTGGGGTAGCCTGTTGTTTGAGAGCACTGATCCCTTTAAAGGATGGAGTGGTACGGGATCGTCAGGCTTAGATATACAGCAAGGTGTATATGTTTACAAGCTATCGTATAGTTACTTTGATAAACACGGAGGATATTCTTCTCGGTCGTTCACTGGAACTGTTACTTTGATCAGGTAGAAAATAGAATAATATTTTGCTTCCCTTATTGTACCTACAGGTGCAACTGCATCAAGGTCTTCCTTCGGAAAGGTTCGGTATATTGACCTTTCGACCATAGTCATCATAGTTAAATGATGCTTTAACAGCTTATTACTCTCAAATCTTCCAATAAAAGGTTCGAACTACGTCCCGTTAGCTTCACAAAAGAATGAAAACCCTTGCTAGTCAAGGGTTTTTGTTTTTTGAAGATTTTCCAAATTTTGTAAGTTGCTGTTTTTTAGTGCTAATTGGTTCGGCTCGAGGAGGTACGACGAACAAGTGAGGGAATGTGTGTAGTTAGTGTGTGTGAACAATCCCGTTAGGATAGTAGACGGGATTGTGAAATAAATATTCTTTGCTATTTACTGATGTTACTACTTTGTAGGAGGTTCGAGACTTACTGGCCACATAATACAATTATGTCGCTGAAAATCAACGATTTTTTGTTTTGTGATATTACGGTGAGTCAACTTCTGAGTTGCCAGTCTCGATATTGTCATAATTCTAATGTGATTGTCTTGGATGTAGGTCTTAACTTTTGTGTCCGAATAAAGGTAGCAACTCCAGTTTTTGCGAGTTAATTTAAAGCACATTCTGCGATAATTTCATTTTTAATAAAAAATAAATAATTGATAATTTATGTCTCGGTATATTCCGTGTTAAACTGCGGCAAAAATTATTAGTACAACAGCACCATGTTAACTTTTTAGTCCTGCTAAAAATAGAAAATTCACTATATTTTTTACCGCAGATTGACTCCTAAGAGGTTGATAAACTCTTTCCTCGTGCTTTCATTTTCAAAGGCCCCCGTGAACGAGGATGTAGTAGTTACTGAATTTTGTTTTTGAATTCCTCGCATTTGCATGCACATATGTTGAGCTTCAATTACTACAGCAACACCGAGCGGCTTAAGCGTTTCGTCTAAGCAGGTTTTAATCTGATCCGTTAGCCTTTCCTGTACTTGTAACCGTCTAGCAAAAGCGTCTACAACTCGAGGTATTTTACTGAGGCCAACAATTTTCCCTTGAGGGATGTATGCAACATGTGCCTTGCCAAAAAATGGTAGCATATGATGCTCGCACATGGAGTAAAGTTCTATGTCTTTAATAATTACCATTTGATTATGCTCTTCTTCAAATAGCGCTGAATTAATTATTTCTACAGGATCTAGGTCGTATCCGTGCGTTAAAAATTGCAATGACTTAGCAACTCTTTCTGGGGTTTTCTCTAAGCCTTCTCTTTCAATATTCTCGCCTAAATCACTGATTACCTTAGTAAATGATTGTGCTATCGAATTCGTTTTCTCTAAATCGTATTCTTCTGTTTTTTTATATCCGCCCATAATTTTTATTTAACCGTAATGTTCAACAATGTTGTTTTCTGTTTCTAGTAACCGAACGCAATGTAATATTCCACCAATAGTTTTTATATCTTCTTCTATTTCCTGCCATATAGCTACTGCTATGTTTTCAGCTGATGTTATTTTGTTATTCATAAAATCGACATCCAAGTTTAGATTTTTATGATCTATTTTATCAATTACTTTGTGTTTTATTATTCTACTTAAATCTTTCAGATTAATTACAAAGCCAGTCTCCGAGTCGATTTCTCCTCTAACCGTGACAAATAGCTCATAATTGTGTCCGTGCCAATTAGGATTGGAGCATTTTCCAAAAACTTGCAGGTTTTTTTCATCAGTCCAGTCTTTCCTAAATAGCCGATGAGCAGCGTTAAATCTTTCCCTTCTTATGATATGTGTCATGGTTGATTGTTTTGATAGTTAGTTTTCTAAGAATTATGATCAGTGGTATAAGTATGGAGTAGTAAAGAAAAAACGGAATTACGTAATCAATTAAATTTAAGAACAACAAAATTGCTGTTATAAGTAGTTGGAATCCCAGTCCGTAAAACGAACATATACTTAAGAACCAATTTGGAATTCTGCTTACCTGTTGTGCGTTACCTCTCTTCTATTTTGAAGTTTCGAAAATCAGTGCTGACTTGACGCATAAAATAAGTGAGCGTATCGTAAGTACATTTTTTACTTCAGCTATCTTAGAGCATTAAACTGATTATTTCAAGTGAGCACCAAGTGAAAAGACACTTTTTTTATTCTTTATTGTTAAAGAAATCACAATAAATAATCACCAGTAGCAAATAAAAACCACCAACAGAATGAAGGCATCAATTAGGTTAGGGCAAATAAGACCTTAGTCCCCAGTGTCAGATTTTTTGTTATCCTTTAAGTTCGGATAATTTCCCTCCTCTTGTTTCTTGCTAGAATAAACTATATTCCAGATAGTTAGGGCCATATATGTTGCAAATATGACACCTCCGATAATTAAAAATCCAATACTCATGATTTCCTTCTTTGTCTAATTGCTATTGCGAATAATAATATTGTACCTGGCCAATGAGCAGAATACTGTGCTTCCTCTTTCATACCATAAACTCCTAATCCCACAGAATAAATCAAGCATATAAATGCTAAGATAACAGGGTACCATTTTAAAATAAAATCTTTCATTTTTTGATCTTTTCATTAAAGATATGACTTTCTGGTGCAATTACGCTATTGAAAACATAAAACGTTTAATCTTTAATATAAATAGTTAAACAAGAAGTAGTAGTGAGTCTATGTAAAGGCTTTCCAATTGGCAGTGAGTAAGCTTTTAGATACCGGTAAATATTTAGAGCTGTCTATTGTTTTTTGGTAGCTAAATTTACAGGTTGTCAATCGCCCTTTGTTTTCAGGTTTATTCAGCTATTTTCCTAAATGTTAAGTTGATTCTAGGTTTTTCTATTTTCTTCGTCTTTGGCAATTGGTGAAGCCAATACCTCTGCGTTTCGTCTTTCATCAGTAATAGACTTCCATGTTCTAATACTAATTCTATTTTTGATTTACTTTCTTTGTGTTTAAAAGAAAATTTGCGCTCTGATCCAAAGCTTAAAGAGGCAATAGCGCCGTTATTTGCTAAACTTTTTTCATCATCGCTGTGCCAGCCCATACCTTCACTGCCGTTATGATATAGATTTACTAAACAAGAGTTGAATGATTCGCCTGTTACTCTTTCTACTTTTGACTTTAATTCCAATAATTTTTTAGTCCATGTTAATGCAGTCTTCGTGATTTTTGAATAGGTGTATTCATGTTTTTTTTCTCCGTACCAAGCCACTTTTCGATCTGTTTTTGTCTGCTTGCCAAAAATGAATATTTTGTCGTGTTCCCACTTTATTGTTGTGAATAATGATTCGTAAAAACTATCTGCTTCTTTTTTGCTAAACAATTTACCGTAGTAGCTTGCTGTCCCATCTTTAGGTAGTAAGTTTTTTTCTGAGTTAGGTTCTAGTTCAAATAAGTTCATTTAATTGATGTCTTGCGTAATTCTTATTTTAAAGCTGATAAAAAAATAGTGATCAGTTTTAATGCAAAGATAATACTTGTTAGACTTTTTTAAAAATAAGTTAAACAACATTAGTCCTGTCGCATTAAGAAAAAAATACTCAAAATTGGTCAGGGAAGTTATATTTCTAATAAGTTAACTCATTGATAATAAGTAAATAATCAAAACCTCGTTTTGTTTATTTTGTCTTAAATAGGTAGCATTAATTTAATGCGACAGAAACGTTTAATGATCTTAAATCCTCCATCAAATGGTTCGAACTATCTCCCGTTAGCTTCACGAAGATAAAAAAGCTCAACACGAAAGTGTTGAGCTTTTTTATTTGAAACAAATTGAACCAAGCTCGCTTGAGTGAAAATTTGATTCAAATAAAAAAGGGGCTATCTCGACGCAGGAGAGGGAGCTTTTCTTTCGGAATTCATCATCGCTAGGAACGCCGCAGGCAATCCTTACCTAGCAACTTATGGTTGGATCACAAAACAACAAAAAACCCTTGCTAGTCATGGGTTTTCTGTTTTCAGTACATTTTCTATTTTTTGTAAGTCACTGATTTTCAGCGCTAATTGGTTCGGGGCGAGGAGTTTGATATTAAGAGGAGAAATGTATTTCGGTTTGTTTGACGAACAAGTGAAAGGAAGTGTGTAAGGCTGCGTGTATGAACAATCCCGTTAGGGTAGTAGGCGGGATTGTTAAACAGATTTTCTTTACTATTTATTGATAACACCTTCTTATAGAAGGTTCGATCCCAGTAGGGCTCCAAAATACATTAAGTCACTGATTTTCAGCGACTTTTTTGTTTTCTGACTTTAGGGTTGAAATGGAATGGTCTGATATTCAGACTTTAAAAGTTCGATACCCACTTGGTGTAAAAGTTAACAATCGTGAAAAATTAGACTAACAATATGAATATTTGCTTCTTTTAATGGCGTGTATCTTTTGTTGGCACAACGTTGATCTTTTTCTTAGATTGAATAAAGAGGTTGTACATTTCGGCTGGTACACAATAGTCAGTGGCGTTAACTATAAAGTTTGTAAACAGTACTATCCCTCCAACAACATAGCCTATTGTGGTATATTCGAAATAGAATAAAATAATCGTGATGGTGAGCAATAGGAACGCAAGCAAAATGGCAAATTTTGCTTGTTTCGAACGTGGTGGAATTTTAGGTTTATTTAAAATTTTACACAGTACATGATTGTATATGTAATCAAATAGATTGTAGGGCAATATAACACCCCCTAATAGCACAATATTGAGCGCAATAAGGATAGGGGTATTCATCATAATTAACCCTATTAACAGCATTGTTCCAGAAAGTATAGAGGCAAACCGATTGCCCCAAGAAAATTCAGAAATTTCACAATCCGAAAATGCGAAGTAGCCTTGCCCTCTTAAGTTTTTAATTCTAAGCTTGGATATTATTTTTTCATTTGTTTCCATTGAATGATGCTTTTATCTGTTAGCGAGCAATAAGTTATAACTACAGGTTAATGTTTCTGTATCGCTCTATATCATTCATATGCACTATGAATCTAACTCTTGTTTTTTGGCCTATCGTTTAAGATATTAGTTTTAATGTATGAACAATTCAAACTTTAAGAATTTAACAAACGGTCTCCTGTAAATTTGTACTGATCCCATTTTGGAAGTGGGTGAAATGGAGAAGCTTGGACATCCCTGAATAGTCGCTCTAAAGTATTTGAACGGTAAAAAGATTGACCTCCGACAATTTCCATTGCTTCTGAAACAACCTGTTTTGTGGCCTCAGATATGTTGGTTTTGTAGGAAAGTACTTGTACATTGTTGATGTCGTTGGGTTTGAAATCAAAATCATTGGTAAGTGTGGACATCATTTTTAATTGAGATTGCGCACTGAGCAAAGAATTGTTGAGTTTTCCAATCATGTACGATAGTTGATCGCTGTTACCTGAGCTCTTTTTTCCTTTATCCAGCGCAATTTGAAAAGCCTTTTCTGCAATACCGACATATGCAGCCATTATTAATGGAAGTGCCACAGTGAGCACTACTCCCCACACAGGATGAAATTCGTCTTTAGGTCTGGACAATGCAATTGCAGAATCAGGGATAAAAACATCGGCAAATTCAATTGTTTGAGAACCTGTTGCTCTCATGCCCATGACATCCCAATCGTCTGCGATGGAAATACCATC
>JBLIBC010000020.1:0-18565 GCA_047632015.1 Glaciecola sp. | reverse complement strand
GATGCGGGGTTCAAGCAGTGACTCTAGCTCAAGTGAATCCTTGGTTTTCGAAAGCACTGATCACGCGTTGTTAAATGAAACAGTTTTCCGATTAATCAATAAAGAAAGGACAAATCGAAAATTAGACACTTTGAAATTTAACGCTGCGCTTCATCAATTGGCTAGAAAAAATCAGTCCGTAATGGAATTCAGGACTTTTAAAAATGTGGTAAAAATTCAAACTAAAATAAACAAGAAACTAAGTAGCAAAGCAAAATTAGCTGGTTACAAGGGGGGATTAACAGCATCAGTAGTATCTCAGCACAATGCTATTAACTACGAAAAAGGAAAAGTGTTTTTTCATGTAAAAAATGACAAAGACAACGTATTAGGATTGTACTATGGAACGAAAAAAGATTTAAAAAACCCAGCAATTACGCCACCTAGAATACACACCTACACTTACGAGGAATTCGCAGCATCTTTACTGAAGAACCTGACGTCAAAACAAAAAAAAACACTTTACAGCAAATCCTACCAAGACCTTGGTCTTCAACTTAATTGGTACTACAAGAGCCTTCACAAAAGAAAAATACCCCAAATAAAGCTTGTCGTAATCTTGGGAGGATACATGACAGCAGGAATGAGAAATTAGCTTTTAATCAACTTTTTAAATTTGATTCTAGTTGGTCCTGTATCACCCATTCTCTTTTTGCGGTTTTCTTCGTATTCAGAATAAGTTCCTTCGAAAGGGTATATAACTGAATCACCCTCAAAGGCAAGAATATGAGTACAAACTCTATCCAAAAACCACCTGTCATGCGAAATAATTACCGCACAACCTGCAAAGTTCTCTAATGCTTCCTCCAAGGCCCTTAAGGTATTGATGTCAATGTCATTTGTAGGTTCATCCAGCAGCAACACATTCCCTCCTTCTTTTAGCGCTAAGGCTAAGTGTAAACGGTTTATTTCCCCTCCTGACAATACTTCGCATTTTTTACCCTGATCAGCACCATTGAAGTTAAATTTACTGCAGTAAGCTCTTGAATTAAGGGTTTTACCTCCCAACTCAACGTTATCCAATCCGTCAGACAATACATCGTACACTGTTTTTTCCGGAGATATAGCGGAGTGACTTTGATCAACGTAGGACACTTTAACCGTTTCTCCTACTTTAAAAGCTCCTTTATCAGGACTTTCCTCACCCATGATCATCCGGAACAAGGTTGTTTTACCAGCACCGTTAGGCCCAACAATACCAACGATTCCTGCAGGTGGTAATTTGAAATTTAAATCTTCATACAATATCCTGTCGTCAAAGCCTTTCGTTACCCCAACTGCCTCGATTACCTCATTTCCTAAACGTGGTCCAGGTGGGATAAATATTTGTAAGTTTTCTAGCTTAGCGCCAGTATCTTCATCCAGCATTTTTTGATAATTACCCAAACGTGCCTTGGATTTAGTTCCTCTTCCCTTCACTCCCATTTTAGACCACTCAAGTTCACGTTCTAAAATTTTCCTTCGCTTACTTTCTGTTTTTTCTTCTTGTGCTAATCGTTTTGACTTTTGATCCAACCACGAAGAGTAATTTCCTTTCCATGGAATTCCTTTACCTCTGTCTAATTCCAATATCCATCCAGCTACATTATCCAGAAAATACCTGTCGTGAGTTACCGCTATGACGGTTCCTTTATATTGTGATAAAAACACCTCCAACCATTGAACAGACTCAGCATCTAGGTGGTTAGTTGGCTCATCAAGCAACAAAACATCCGGCTCTTTTAGTAGCAAACGGCACAAAGCAACTCTTCTTCTTTCACCTCCTGATAGTACTTTAACTGAAGCATCACCTTCAGGACACCTTAAAGCATCCATTGCTCGCTCCAATTTGTTATCCAAATCCCATGCGTCTAGTAAATCCAGCTTCTCTTGTACTTTTTCCTGACGCTTGATTAGCTTATCCATTTTATCCGGACTGTCAAGTATTTCCGGCAAAGCAAAACTTTCGTTAATTTCTTCGTACTCAGCTAAAGCGTCTACCACTTCCTGCACACCTTCCTGTATGATCTCTTTAACCGTTTTAGTTTCGTCCAATTCAGGCTCTTGTTCCAAATAACCAACTGAATACCCTGGAGAAAACACGACATCACCTCTAAAGTTAGGATCGATCCCAGCAATTATTTTCAACAAAGTTGATTTTCCAGAACCATTCAATCCTAAAATTCCAATTTTAGCTCCATAAAAAAAGCTCAAGTAAATGTTATTTAATATCGTTTTTCCTTCTGGCAGTACTTTTGAAACTCCAGACATGGAAAATATTACTTTCTTATCGTCAGACATATAATTTAAATTTTAAATGATGAGGGTTAACAATTACTTAATAGTTCAACAACTTACCTTTTAGCTTAAACAACCAACCTAAAAACACCAAAGCATAAACTCCTGCTAAGACTAAATAAATTAGATTGTTAAACAACAAGGTCAAGCTTGCAATAACTACCATAGTTAATGCTATTCTAGTGAATTCAAGATAAACACTGTACTTTTTATTTTCAAGCACGGCACTGATACTAACACCTGAAAAAATACAGTATGCTATTAATATAATTAAAGTATTGGTATAGATTAAATTACCATACCATTTGAACATGGCAAGGCACAATGCGCAAAGCATACAAAACTGAATCGCTAAATACCATTTTAAGGATCTATTTAAGGTATTAGGCTTGTACTGATGTTCAGGAATTGAATTGTAATATTTTTCCAATGTTTCAGGACCAGTAAACCAAATTTTTATTTTGTTTGTTAAACCCTTTTCTAACTTACTAGCGCCGTACAAATCACCATAATAGTGAAACCATGCGGTCATTGGGTTATAACTATTCAAGGCTTTAGTTATTCCATACTCTACCTCTTCCTCCTCTTCTTGAAATGTTCCAAACATTTTGTCCCAAATCACAAAAATTCCACCATAATTTTTATCAATGTACTTTGGGTTTTTTCCATGATGCACTCTGTGATGTGAGGGTGTAATCAATATATGCTCTAAAAAACCCAGTTTTCCTATCAGCTTGGTATGAATAAAAAACTGATAGGCAGCATTTCCTCCTATCACAAGAATAGTAACTAAAGGGTCAAATCCTAAAAACGGAAGAACCATCCAAAAAAACACACGAATAAATAATTGTGGAGATGACACCCTAAACGACAAAGATAAATTGTACTCCTCACTTTGATGATGTGTAATGTGAGCAGCCCAAAAAATATTTATTAAATGCCCACTTATATGGTACAAGTACCACAAAAAATCAACCGCTACAAACAAAATAATAAAGCTCCACCAAGTCTTTTCAATGGTCATTAACCTGAACTGATAAACAAAGTCAAACGCTCCAAAATACGCGAATGCAAAAAGAATGTAAATTCCTCTTTCAATAATTCCACAAGCTGCATTCGTGATTGTGTCTGAAAAACTGAATACTTTTTTCTTTAATGCTAAACTGAACAAGTATTCGCCAATTAGCAAAAACGTCATAATCACCACGCTAAGAGCGAAAGCATTTACTTGTTCAAGATATTGAATACCCATTTTTAAAAAAGTTTCACCAAATTTAATAGCCAATGATTAATTAACGAAAGAAAAATGAATAAAATAATCAACAGTTTTCCGTTTTTATAAACAAGAAACGTACTTTTGAAGCATGTTTCCAAGAAGTATTACAAAAGACGCAATAAAAGACCTTCCAATAAAACGATTTGAAGGTAAAATAGTACTCATCGACAAAGAGGAGAATGCCCAGGAAGCATTTGACGAAATTGCTTTAGAAAAAGTAATTGGAATCGATACTGAAACGAAGCCTGCCTTCAAAAAAGGAGTTTTTCATAAAACGGCATTAATTCAAATTGCTACTACTCACAAAGTGTTTTTATTCAGGTTAAACATGATAGGGTTTCCAAAGGCACTAGCTCATTTACTGTCCCATTCTCAAATTGAAAAAATTGGCATTGCAGTAATTCAAGACATGAAAGAACTTAGACAACAATTCATGAGTTTTGAATCCAAGGAGGTAGTTGATTTAAACATCCTTTGTAAAAATATGGGGTTTGAAAACATAGGCGCTAAAAATTTAAGTGCCATGGTACTAGGTCACAACATCAGTAAAAGACAGCAAACAAGTAATTGGGAAACACCTGTTTTAAGTGATGCTCAAAAGTACTACGCAGCTACCGACGCATGGATTTGTCGTGAAATATATTTAAAACTGTTAGCTGAATAGTTAAGGTTAATATCACCGTGGAAAAACATTTAAAAGATAATCCGATTTTTAAAATCATCAGTGAACAAGCTGATGCAAAAAACATACGTGCATTTGCTATTGGAGGATATGTCCGCGACTTGTTACTGAACAGACCTTCAAAAGACATTGACATTGTAGTGGAGGGCAAAGGTATTGACCTAGCCAGGGCTGTTGCCAAGCAAATTGGAAACCCTAAAGTGGCCGTTTTTAAAACTTACGGCACCGCGATGTTTAATTATAAAGGTTTAGAGATTGAATTTGTAGGTGCCAGAAAAGAGTCTTATCAAAAAGATTCAAGAAACCCAGTGGTGGAAGAAGGCACCATCAAGGAGGATCAAGACCGCAGGGATTTTACCATTAACGCCCTTGCAATTAGTTTAAATAAAGAAAATTACGGAGAACTTATTGATCCCTTTAATGGAGTACAAGACATTGAGAACAAAGTATTAAAAACACCCTTAAATCCTGACATTACCTTTTCGGATGACCCTTTACGGATGATGAGAGGAGTTCGTTTTGCGTCACAATTAGGATTTGAATTGGAAAAAGAAACTTACCACGCGATAGAAAATAACGCTAGCAGATTAAACATCATTACTAGAGAAAGAATCAATGTGGAGTTAAATAAAATCATGCTAAGTCCTTTACCATCTGTAGGATTAAAATTATTGTTCAACACAAAATTACTTCATGAATTTTTTCCTGAGATGGTTAGACTACATGGCGTAAAAAGCATTGACGGAAAAACGCATAAAGATAATTTTTACCACACTTTACAAGTAATAGACAACATTTGCCCCAACACCGATGACTTATGGTTGCGATGGGCTGCTTTGTTGCATGACATTGCAAAGCCTCCTACTCAGCGGTTTGATAAAAAAGCAGGATGGACATTTCATGGCCATGAAGTAGTTGGAGCTAGGATGGTCCCTAAAATATTTGGGAGGTTAAAATTACCATTGAACGAAAAAATGAAATACGTTCAAAAATTGGTGAATTTACATTTGAGACCAATTGTAATTGCTCAAGATGTGGTTTCTGATTCTGCTATTAGGCGTTTGTTGTTTGATGCTGGTGATGATATTGAAGATTTAATGACATTGTGCGAAGCAGACATTACATCAAAAAACAAATACAAAGTAGATAAATACCTGAAAAATTTTCAACTTGTTCGAGAAAAATTAAAGGATGTGGAGGAGCGTGATCAAATAAGAAATTGGCAACCTCCAATAACAGGAAGTGACATCATGAGCACCTTTAACATCAAGCCAAGTCGTGAAATAGGAATTCTTAAAAATCAAATTACGGAAGCTATTTTGGAAGGTGAAATTCCAAATGAAAGAACAGCAGCGTTAAATTTTATGAAACAAAAAGGTGCGGAATTAGGATTAACCGTTAAGGACTAAATTGCAATGAAAGGATTTACATTTAAAATATCATCTGAGGACCAGAAGAATATTTCAAGAGACATTCTGCTTCCTGAAAACTTAAGTTTTGAAGATTTTCATTTTGCTTTATTAGATGCATTCGAGATTGAATCTGGTGAAATGGGCAGTTTTTACATGTCCAATAGTCAGTGGGAAAAGAACAAAGAAATTACCTTGATGGATATGGGAGTCAGCGACATGGGGAAAGGCACAGTATTAATGGAAGACACTTACTTATTTGCTCAAATTTCAAATGTGGGAGACAGACTTTTGTACTTGTATGATTTTTTGTTCTGCAAAAACTTTAAAATCGAAGTGGTATCAATAGAGGAAAAACCTGTCATTGAAGCCATGTTGATTTCGTCAATAGGAAATTACAGAATAGACACTTCGGGCTTGCGAAATTTAATACTAGAAGACCTTGAAGAGGAAGAAAATGAAAAAAAATCAAAAGCAAGCAAGAAAAAACCGGGCGACGTGATAGATCGCTTTGATGAATTTGATAACTTTCAGGAAGGAAATGACGATTTTGACGATCCTCAATTTGAAAACATTGACGATTTAGATATTTGACACCAAACATACTAAACAAATAAAATTCAGCATTTTGAAAATACAAATCATCAACGGACCAAACCTTAATTTACTAGGAAAGCGTGAGCCAGAAGTATACGGAAGTACTACTTTTGAAGATTATTTTCTTGAGTTAAAAGCTATGTTTCCAGCAATTGAATTGTCTTATTTTCAAAGTAACATCGAAGGCGAATTACTTAACAAAATCCATGAAGTAGGGTTTTCTTACGATGCAATTATTATAAACCCGGGAGCTTACACACATACTTCGGTTGCTCTTCGTGACGCAATTTCTGGAATTGAAACTCCTGTCATTGAAGTTCACATCAGTAACACTCATCAACGAGAAGAATTCAGACATCATTCCTACGTGTCTCCTGTTGTTAAAGGAATAATAATAGGATTAGGTTTAAAAGGTTACGAAGTGGCTGTAAGGAGCTTTTTATGACGCCTCTAGGAGTTTAAAGGTCACTTGCCAAATGTGATGTCCTGCTTTTAATTATACAGATTGCGCTACCCTAGTGAATATTAAAATTTCCATTCTGAATAACGTCTTGAAAAACATCAAGTCCTACCAGTTGGTAGGAGCCTGATGGTAAGTTAAGTACTTCGAGTGTGGGATTACTTTTATTTATTGCTGACGACATGATGAAGCAGCCTTCGTTATCATAAACTATTACCAAAGAAACTTTAGGATTTAAATCTCCTAAATTAACCTGTGAGCTGGTAGGACTTGTAAAAACCTTTAATGAAGAGGTTGCAAAACTTGAAATTCCGGTTGTGACACCAAATAAAACAAGAAATGTTGCAGCTTTTACATTCATAAATTAACGGTTTGTTTATGATACGCAAAACACATGAATAAGGTTACAAATAGTAATACTAAAATGGGTAACCGATTCCAAAATTCCAATTTGGAGTATTAGCTCGAATGTTCTCAAATCCTGACAGGTGTGGTTCTTTTAAAGGGTAAGCCATGTCAACCCTAAACAAGAAAAAGTCAAAATCAAGTCGAACCCCTACCCCTGGAGAAACTGCTAGTTGCTCGTAAAAAGAGTCAAAGGAAAAATTAGAAGGATCATCTTCGGTTCTAAAATTCCAAATGTTTCCAGCATCAACAAAAACAGCCCCTTTCACAATTTTTGTTACAGGAAACCTGTATTCAGCACTGGTTTCAAATTTAGCCTCCCCTAGCCTGTCAAAATAATTCTCTGCGTCTTCAAACACACCTGGACCCAATGTTCTTTGCTGCCAACCACGCACACTATTAGCACCACCTGAAAAATACAATTGCTCAAACGGCACTACACTTAATTCATCAAATATTAAGGCCGCCCCTGAAAAAACTCTAAAAGCAATTAAGTTATCTTTGGTAAAGTGTAAGTAGTACCGATAATCTATATCTACCTTAAAAAAATTGGAGTACCTGATATCAAACAAGCTAATTGCTTCGCTCGAGTTTCTTTTCTCAACGCCTAACGCTTCTGTTATTATTGAACTCACACCAATTAAACTTCCTTGGGCTATCAAATACATCGGATGCTTTACTCCTGGCTTATGCTGATTGTTGTACGTAAATTTATATTTAACACCCGTACTGATGTTATCCTGAAACCTGAACTGATCAGACAAAGGTAACGAGTCTAACTTAAAAAGTATGGGGGAATCCTTTGTGATAAATGAAAAACTAAAATCCAATACGTGAATTTCATGTTTTTTGTATTTGCCCTCATTCCATTCATACTTGAGGTAAGCGTTTGAAATATACCTGGTAAAATCTAATCTTTTTTGAAAGTTAAACAAAGTGGAAACAGTTGTTTTTGGAAATGCATTTCTAGCTAGATTTTTGTTGATTTTATTAAAAAACAGGAAGCTAGGAAATGTCAAAGAAAAACGAGGACCGATATTAGATCCAATTATTCTCCCTTTAGAACTAGCTGCACTCAAGTTTTCAAACCCTCCAGAAATGCTGAATTCAAATATCTCTGAGCCTCCGAAAGGATTTTTATTACTAAATGAAATTGCTCCATTTGCTCCAAAACCCTCCCTATAAGTCCCGGTCACCTCTGTACTAAAAGCCATTTTTTTGGATGGAGTCAACTTGATAAAGACGTCCAAATCCCTGATTGTTTCAGTCGAATCTTCGGGAGTGACTTTTTCAAAATCAATATCAATCAATCCAAACATGTGCAAACTAACCAAGCTTTTGTAGGTCGTTTTGTATTTGTTAATTGAGTAGCATTCCTCAGGTTTAATAAAAATACCTTTGAATATCGGCCCAGGTTTAAACTTACTTTTTCCTTTGGAAATAAAGAATACGTGAGGCTGATACTCAACAGTGTCACTTACTTCGTTTGTTGCTTGATAAGCGTCATAGTCAGTTTGAACATAAATGTCACGAATGTAATACCTGTAATGTGCCCCGTTTTCATTTGCAGGTTGTTTAATGACAGTGGCTACTGTAGTTTTAAAATCACCTTTGTTAGTGTCTACATCAAAATGAATGTAGTTATCTGTGAAGTCATAGTAACCGTTATTTTTAAATTCTTTCGAAACCCTTGCTCTTTCTTTTTGAAGCGTTTCAATTTCTACATGTTTCCCTAATGTCACATTGCTAGATAGCAAGGCCCCATTATAAACATCATTCATCGATCCGGACGGAACTTCACTCGCTGTACTGTCAATCACAAAAGGCTTCCCAGTTGTGACAAGGTACTCAACCACCGCTTTCTTTGTTTCCCATGCTTCTACACCAAAGATTCTTGTCCTCCGAACGTTTGTAGTAATTGAACTGTTGTAATACCCTTTATTTTGAAGATAAATACTCAGTTGCTTGACAGACCGTTTTATGGTATTAGTGTCTAAGATTACAGCTGGTCTTGGCTTTTCTTTTTTCTCGCGATACCAAATATTTTTCCATTGAAGCTTAAACTTCCAAGCTCCAAAAAAGTAACCTGTATTAGGTTTTTGCCTGATGTATCTTGCTAAGTCAGCTTTGTCTAACTCCTTGTTGTCAGCTATCGTTACTTTATTTTTTTTCAACAAGTACTCCTCCTTTTTTAAATGCAACGTAGTCAACTGATGCTTATGACAGGATGCCATTAGCACGGTGAATACAATAAGAAGTAAACTAAGTTTCCTCACAGAATTGGGTACTAAATAATCAAATTTAAGAACTTGTTTGAATTATCATTGGTAACTTTAGTGCTAAAATTATATTCAAGCGCACAAATTCGTGATATCTAAAAACAAAATCAAATCAATTCAGCAACTCAGTTCAAAAAAACAACGGGGTTTAAGAGGTGAGTTTTTGGTAGAAGGCCCAAAACTGTTTGAAGAGGCTTTATCTCATGGCTGGGAAATAATTGAAGTTTTTGCTACTGAGGAATATGTTGATATCAATGTAAATAGTAATAAACTCAAAGAACTTAAACTATTTGTAGTATCCGTAAAGGAACTTCAAAAATTAGGAAACCTAGAAAGTAATAAGCATGTAGCAGCACTGGTAAAAATAAAACAGCCGTACTTTGATAAAGTAGACTGGAAAAACAGTTTGTCCTTGGTGCTTGACGATATTAAAGATCCTGGAAACCTGGGAACTATTTTAAGAACAGCTTCTTGGTTTGGGATTAAGAACATTTATTGTGGTGAAACATGTGTAGACGTGTTCAACGCTAAGGTTGTTCAGGCATCAATGGGTGCTGTTTTTAGCACTAACATCATACGTACAAACATTAACGAACTTTGCGACCAAGCAGCAACCTTAGATAATTTCCCGATTTTTGGAGCGTTCATGAACGGTGAACATCCTTCAGTGATTAACCAATGTAAAAATGGGTTTCTTATACTTGGAAGTGAGTCTCATGGAATTTCTTTGGAACTTGAAAAATATGTTTCGAAAAAAATAAGTATTCCAAAAGCTGAGAGCAGTAGCACAGAATCTTTGAATGTGGCTGTTGCTAACGCAATTTTATGCTATGAATTAACCAGAGAATAAGCTTGGCACAGCTAATCCCAAAATATTTAGGAATTGTTAGGAGGAAGACCAACGCTCAGTTACTTGCTTGGCAAGGATTTAATTTCATAAAATATTCTTCGGTCATTGTAACAGCTGTTTTGATGGCAAGGTTAATTCCAGATTTGGAACTTATAAAATCTTACGAAAACATCTTGTTATTAGCCTCTGCGTTTTCATTCTTCTTTGTATCAGGACTAGGGCAAACTGTGATTCCATATTATGAAGCACAAGACATAGAACAAAAAGAGTCAATGTTTAAAAGTTTGTTCTACCTTTTATTCATACTTGGATTAGTAAGCTCTTTAACTTTAGCTTTTTATGGTTTTTATTTTTCATCAAAAAACACCTTAAACTATTTGATTTTTGCAATCGTTATGCTATTAAACATTCCGTCCTTTGCTCTTGAAAATTATTACTTGGTACAAAAAAAACACTTGAATTTACTTTCGTGGGGAGTACTTACTTATGTTATTCAGATCCCCGTATTTTTAGTCCCTCTATTCTTTTTTGACTCTCTCCAATCAGGATTTATCGGATTGGCTGTTATAGCTTCAATAAAATTCATTTTTACATGTTTTACGCTGAAAATATTTACCGCCATAGCAAACTTAAAAAAGCAAACCCTGCACTTTTTAAGTTATTCTTGGCCGGTTGTACTTTCCTTTATCATTGGAGGAAGTTATGTGTATTTAAATGCCTTTATCGTGGAGCATAATTTATCGAGTAAGGATTTTGTTTTATACCGATACGGAGCACGGGAATTCCCCTTATTTTTGATTATCGCCAACTCTTTTAGTTTGGTGTACAGTGCTAAAATTGTGAAAGGAATTAAAACCAGCAACTCTAACAATGTGCTTGTTGCCTTTAAATTAAAATCAAAAAAGGTGATGCACCAGCTATTTCCTTTGGCAATAATATTAATGCTTTGTTCCAAGTACCTATTCCATTTATTTTACTCTGAAGTTTATACTGAAGCGTACATCGTTTTTAACATCATGTTGTTTTTATTAGTTAGTAGGATGTTATTTCCCCAAACGTTATTGTTTGGCTATGGAAAATCTAAAGAATTTATATACGCATCTTTAGCTGAGTTAATTACAGGAATTACTTTAAGTGTTTATTTAGTTGATTCTCATGGGTTAGTGGGGGTATCAATAGCAATGATAATAGCATCGTTAACTGAAAAATCATTTCTAATTGCTATTTGTTACCGAAACAAAATAAGCTTTTTTAAGCATACTCCTATTTGGTTGTTTTTAATGTATTTGGGTTTGATGGTTGTCGCTTTTTTCACATCAATAAAACTCATTTAATGTATTTCCACCGATCAGTTTAAAAACTCTATTTAGAGTAATCAAAAACCAATCAATTTGAGTAAATTTACAGCCCCAAAATGCAAAAATCTTTACTCGACATATTCAAAGAACATCCAGCTATAGGCAAACTAAAAGCAGGGTTATCAAAAGAAAGAGTGTCACATGTTACGGGGTCAAAAGGTAGTGCTATACTTCTGTTGATTGCCAGTTTACAAAAGGAAATAAACTGCAAACAGCTGTTTGTGGTAAATGATAAAGAAGAAGCTGCCTACTTTTTTAATGATTTGGAAAACCTATTAGGTAAAGACAAGGTGTTGTTTTATCCGGCAAGTTACAACAACCCTTACCAAGGTGATGGAGAAACTAAAAACGCTAACATCATTCAACGTGCTGAAGTATTATCAGAGATTAGCACACGAGGCAACAAGCTGATAGTAAGCTACCCTGAAGCTTTGTCTGAAAAAGTAATCACACAAAAAACTTTAAACAACAACAGTTTTACCTTGCACACAGAGGAATCTGTATCTATGGAATTCATCATTGAACTGTTATTTGAATACGATTTCAGCAGGGAGCAGTTTGTGGTGGAACCTGGTCAATTTGCTGTCCGAGGAGGCTTAATTGACTTGTGGTCATTCTCCAACGATCGCCCGTACCGAATAGAATTCTTTGGTGATGAAGTGGAAAGCATCCGGTCATTTGATCCTGCTGATCAGCTTTCTATCAACAAATATGTTCAGTTGATGATTACTCCAAATGTTCAGGAAAAGCTTAAAGAGACTGAACAAACCTCGTTCATTGAGTTTTTAGGATCTGATGCGATTGTTTGGTGCAAAGACGTTCAGTTTTTACTTGATAAAATAGAGAAGCACTATACAATCGCATCGAGTAAATGGGAAGAAATTAAAGACAATACTTTTCAGTTAGCTCCGGATAAAAAGTACTGCAGTAGCTCAGATATTTTAGACCGACTAAACAAGCATAAAATTGTTGAATTCGGTACTGTTACTTATTTTAAAGCTGAACAAAGCATTAAAGTTAACATCAGCCCACAGCCAAATTTTAACAAGAACTTTGGTTTGCTAATTGACGATTTAGACAAATATCAAAAGCAAGACTACTCACTGTACATAACCGCTGAAAACCCAAAACAAATCACAAGAATAGAGGGAATCCTTGATGATTTTGAAAACAAAGGTAAGCGCACTGGGCAAGACCTGGACATCACCCCTTCTTTTATTGGACTACATGAAGGCTTCATTGACCACGAAACGAAAACCTTAATTTATACCGACCACCAAATTTTTGACAGGTACCACAGGTTTAGACTCAAGGATTCTTTTCAAAAAAGTAAACAAGCCATTACGATTAAGGAATTGACTGGCTTGAAAAAAGGTGATTATGTAACCCACATTGACTACGGTATTGGTGTGTTTGATGGTTTAGAAACCATTGAATCCAACGGAAAGCTTAAAGAAGCCATTCGTTTGAGGTACAAAGACAACGACGTGCTTTACGTGAACATTCAGTCACTTCATCGGATTTCAAAATACTCAGGAAAAGAATCCAAAGAACCTAAAATAAACAAATTAGGCACCAGTACTTGGAAAGCTAAAAAAGCGGCTACTAAAAAGAAAATCAAGGAGATAGCATATGATTTAATTCAGCTTTATGCTAAAAGAAAGACAGCAAAAGGCTATAGCTTTTCACCTGATAACTACTTGCAAAATGAACTTGAAGCCTCCTTTATGTACGAGGACACTCCTGATCAAGAAAAATCTACGATTGCTGTCAAAGAAGACATGGAAAAACCTTCCCCAATGGACAGGTTAATTTGTGGAGATGTGGGGTTTGGAAAAACAGAAATTGCTATGCGTGCTGCATTTAAAGCGGCTGTTGACGGTAAACAAACCGCAATACTAGTCCCTACAACGGTTCTGGCTTTTCAGCATTACAAATCGTTTAAGGAGCGTTTTAAGGATTTTCCTGTGACTGTGGACTACCTAAACAGGTTTCGTACTACTAAACAAGTTAATAACACCTTAAAAAACCTGGAAGAAGGTAAAGTAGACATCGTTATTGGTACGCACCGCTTAGTTGGCAAAGACGTTAAATACCATGATTTAGGACTTCTTATCATTGATGAGGAGCAAAAATTCGGTGTTTCGGTTAAAGACAAACTAAAAACTTTAAAAGCCAACTTAGACACTTTAACCCTTACTGCTACACCTATCCCAAGAACGCTCCAATTTTCTTTATTAGGCTCCAGAGACTTAAGTGTAATCAACACACCTCCTCCCAATCGTCAACCTGTTGAAACCTGCTTGACAGGTTTTAACGAAGAAGTGATACGAGACGCCATCATGTATGAACTCTCGCGCGGAGGACAAGTATACTTTGTACACAACATGGTTAAAAACATCCAGGAAGTGGCTGGAATGATTCAACGTTTAATACCCGATGCTAAAATCGGAATTGGTCATGGACAAATGGAAGGGAATAAATTAGAAAAAGTAATGATGGATTTCATGGATGGTGATTACGATGTCCTTGTTGCCACTACCATCATTGAGTCGGGCCTTGACATATCAAATGCTAATACTATTTTCATTAATCAAGCCCAAAACTTTGGATTAAGTGATTTACACCAAATGAGAGGACGAGTTGGGCGTTCCAATAAAAAAGCATTTTGTTACTTATTAGCTCCTCCGGCTTCGGTATTAACTAGTGAGGCACGTAGGAGGCTGAAATCCTTAGAGGAATTCAGCGAACTAGGTAGTGGGTTTAGTATTGCTATGCGTGACTTAGACATTCGGGGAGCGGGTGATTTACTAGGTGCTGAACAATCTGGATTCATGGCTGATATTGGGTACGAAACTTATCAAAAAATATTAGATGAAGCGATCCAAGAGCTAAAAGAAACCGAATTTAAAGATTTGTATAAGGAAGAGCTTCAACAGGAA
The DNA here is from genome assembly GCA_047632015.1 of Glaciecola sp. Taxonomy (GTDB): domain Bacteria; phylum Bacteroidota; class Bacteroidia; order Flavobacteriales_C; genus JBLIAZ01. The sequence goes on along the minus strand of JBLIBC010000020.1, from coordinate 3,991 downwards.
AACAGGGTATTTGTAAGGGATTGTCAAATTGAATCCGACATTGAAATACTGATTCCAACTACCTATGTGAATTCAGTTGATGAGCGATTGAGATTGTACAAAGAGCTTGACAACATAAAGGATCACGATAAATTGGTGCAATTCGGAAAGGAGCTTATTGACAGGTTTGGTGAGCTTCCCGACTCAGCAAAAGAACTGTTAAACGCTTTAAAACTAAGGTGGTTGGCCATTGAAATTGGATTCGAAAAACTAAGGTTAAAAAACGGAGTTTTCAGGGCTTACTTTGTGGCAAACCCCCAAAGTGATTATTATCAAAGTGACAGGTTCAGTAAAATATTATTGTTCGTTCAGCAAAACATGAACACTTGTAAAATGAAGGAGATTAAGGGAAGACTGACCTTGAGCTTCAACAGTATTAGCACGATTCGTGAAGCATATGCGGTTCTTAAAATGTTGTCTGAAAACACAAAAGAAGAGCCCAACAACACCGAAGCCTAATTTGCCGTTTAAACACCATAACCTTTTAGCACTTTACAAGTGGCTTAAATTTTGCTAACTTTATAACATGTTGAATCACTTTTCGTATTTATTTTACGTTGCTTTGATTTCCATTTTTCTGGGAACTTCAGGCACAGTTGATGCGCAAAATTCTGGTGAGCCTAAACCAAGTAATTTATACAGGTATACCATCGTAAATGGAGACACAATAACCATTGTAGATTTACCTGTCTGTTTGATTGGCAAGTACGGGAAACGTCCAAAGTTTAAAAACAGAAGAAAACAAAAAAGGTACAATCGCTTAGAAAAGAAAGTGAAAAAAGTATATCCATATGCGCAACTAGCTGCTTCAAAGCTCAAGGAGTACGAAAGTGAATTAGCGCTTTTACACACAGAGCAAGAACGTAGGAAGGTCATGAAAAAGGTGGAACAAGCCTTAAAAGATGAATACGGGAAAGAACTGAAAAGCCTGACAGTGTCTCAAGGAAAAATCTTGTTGAAACTAATTGACAGACAAACTGGTAATACTTCTTACGAATTGGTAAAGCAGATGAGAGGCTCTTTTTCAGTAGCAATGTGGCAAGGTTTTGCTTTGTTATTTGGACAAAATTTAAAGTCGCAATATGATGCAAATGGTGAGGATAAATGGATTGAGTTCATCGTCAAAAGAATAGAACTTGGAGCTTTATAAATTCACAAAATAAGTTGGGAAAATAAAATGAAAATATCTTTAACCGAATGCCCTAGAGACGCCATGCAGGGCATTCACGAATTCATACCTACTGATTTAAAAATCAAATACTTAAACAGCTTACTTAAAGTAGGGTTTGACACTCTTGACTTTGGTAGTTTTGTTTCTGAAAAGGCAATTCCTCAAATGAAAGATACAGCTGAACTGGTTAGTGATCTGTCTTTATCCAGTACGAAATTATTAAGCATCATTGCAAACGAAAGAGGTGCTGAAACGGCAGCAAATTTCAAGCAAGTTAAAGTGGTAGGTTTTCCTTTTTCAGTATCCGAACAATTCCAACAAAGGAACACTAACTCATCTCGTGAGCAATCATTAGAAACTATTAAAAACATCATTGACATCAGCGAAAATAAACATGTCCGAGTATACTTATCCATGGCCTTTGGCAATCCGTATCAGGAAACGTGGACTCCAGAAATTATTTTAAAGTGGGCAGATGCACTGCAGAACGTTGGTGTTACCGAAATTGTATTATCAGACACGGTCGGTGTCGCTACACCAATAACAATTACAGACATATATAATTCCTTGAATGGTGAAATAACTGAAACGGATATCAATTGTCATTTTCACAGTACACCTGACACTTGGAAGGAAAAAATTGAAGCTGCGCTGCAAAATGGATGTGTCGGATTTGATTCGGCATTAAAAGGATACGGAGGCTGTCCTATGGCTGATGACGAACTAGTTGGTAACATTGCCACCGAAAACTTAGTTCAGCACTTCACAAAGGAACAAATACCACAAATTAATGCTGAGGCTTTTGGGGAAAGCATGATAATAGCTGATGAAATATTCGGGAAGTATTTCTAATCGAAAGATACAATTATACTAGATATTAAAAGTTGAATAATCTAGTTACATTGTTAGCTAAACAACCGGTTTAATATCAATTTACCCTACTGTCCAAAACTTTTAGGATATCCTTTAAAGTATAACCTTTAGCTTCGAGTAGGATCAGGTAATGAAAAAGTAGATCAGCACCTTCATTTAAAAACAAATCCTCGTTGTCGTCCTTAGCTTCAATTACAATTTCTACAGCTTCCTCTCCTACTTTTTGAGCTATTTTATTGATGCCTTCTTTAAATAAAGAACTTACGTATGATTTTTCATCAGGATTGTTACGTCTGTCTTTGATTGTTTTTTCAAGATAATCCAATGTGCCCAGTTTGTTTTCTTCAGCCCAGCACGTGTCAGTTCCTTTGTGACATGTTGGACCTTCCGGCAGGACTTGCACCAACAACGTATCATTATCGCAATCCAACTGTATGCTTTTCAAGTTTAAAAAGTTTCCACTTTCCTCCCCTTTTGTCCAGAGCCTTTGTTTGCTTCTTGAAAAAAATGTCACTTTTTTAGTACTTAAAGTCTTTTCTACAGCTTCTTTATTCATGTATCCAAGCATTAATACTTTTGAAGTGTTCTCGTCTTGAATAACAGCTGGAACTAATTCGCTTTTAGCAAAATCAATTGCACTAGATTGGAAATTGGTTGTTGACATGATTCTTATTTTCTAATGTTAATTCCTTGATTATGTAGATATTCTTTTAGTTCTGGAACAGCAATTTCTTTGAAGTGAAAAATACTAGCTGCAAGAGCAGCGTCAGCTCCTCCTTCTTTAAACGTATCCGTAAAATGTGACATTTCGCCAGCACCGCCAGAGGCAATGATTGGAATACTTAATAAATCGGACATCTTTTTTAACTCCTTGTTGGCAAAACCTGCTTTGGTTCCATCATGATCCATCGAAGTAAATAATATCTCTCCTGCACCTCGTTCTTGCGCCTCTTTTACCCACTCAAATAAATCCAATTCAGTTCTATCCCTTCCTCCACGTAAAAACACTTTCCAGCCGTCTGGAGTGCTTTTAGCATCGACTGCCACCACCACACATTGACTTCCAAATTTCTTGGAAAATGTACTGATAAGTTCAGGTTTTTTTACAGCAGCAGAATTAAAGCTCACTTTGTCCGCTCCCGCATGCAATAAGTCGTATACATCGTTTAATTCAGAAATTCCTCCTCCTACTGTAAAGGGTATATTTACCCTTTCACCCACTTTCCTCACTAATTCCTTTAACGTTTTCCGCTTTTCATGCGTCGCAGTAATATCCAAAAACACCAATTCGTCAGCACCTTCGTCACTATATATTTCCGCTAAATCAACGGGATTACCAGCATCTCTTAAACCCACAAAGTTCACTCCTTTAACGGTGCGTCCGTCTTTGATATCTAAGCAAGGGATGATTCTTTTTGAAAGCATATTTTTAATCGCAAAAAATTGAACAGCAAAATTAATATAAATTCAGCACAAAGTGAGTGGTAGTTGTCGATGTTCCTTGTTATTTTCGTTAAATAATACTTAAATCAACAAGTGCTTAAAGAAATCAACATCCGAGTAAGTCCAGAGATTAATTCAAACGAAGAGTTATTAAGGAAAGAGGTATGCAAAACAATGAAGGTTTCTGATGCTTCGGAGCTTAATTTCAGGATACGAAAACGCTCTATAGATGCTCGATCCAAGCACCCTGTTTATCAATTGAGAATTGAAATCGCGATCAAGGAAGAACTTCCTGAAATTAGCACCTTTGATATTGGCATTAAAACAGTTAGCAGTTCAAAATCTTGTATTATAGTTGGTGCAGGACCTGCCGGACTCTTTGCCGCTCTTGAATTAATTGAACAGGGCATCAAACCAATTATCATTGAGCGAGGTAAAAACGTAAAAGACAGACGTCGGGATTTA
>JBLIBC010000019.1:0-18941 GCA_047632015.1 Glaciecola sp. | reverse complement strand
AACCAGTTATGAAAATTGTTCAGCAATCAAGTACTGGAGCAGGAACAAATATTATTGCTGGTTTAGCTACTGGAATGATTTCTACTTTTTCTTCAGTTTTATTATTCGCTGCAGCAATATGGGCATCTTATGCTTTAGCAGGGTTTTACGGGGTTGCTTTAGCAGCTTCAGCAATGATGGCTACAACTGCAATGCAGTTAGCGATTGATGCTTTTGGACCAATTGCAGATAATGCAGGTGGAATTGCTGAAATGAGTGAGCAAGATCCTATCGTGAGAGAAAGAACAGATATTTTAGATGCAGTAGGTAACACTACAGCGGCAACAGGTAAAGGGTTTGCAATTGCTTCAGCAGCATTAACATCTTTAGCATTGTTTGCGGCATACGTTGCATTTACTGGAATTGATGGAATTAACATTTTTAAAGCTCCAGTTTTAGCCATGTTATTTGTTGGTGGAATGGTTCCAGTTGTGTTTTCAGCATTGGCGATGAACGCAGTTGGTAAAGCAGCAATGGAAATGGTGAACGAAGTTGTTCGTCAGTTTAAGGAAATTCCAGGTATAATGGAGAAAACGGCTAAACCTGATTATGCTAAGTGTGTAGACATTTCTACAAAAGCATCTTTAAGAGAAATGATGTTGCCAGGTATTCTTACAATTGGTTTTCCAATTGCTGTAGTATTAGTTGGTAAATTATTTTACATGCATGACAACTTAATGGTTGCTGAAATGTTAGGAGGGTATATGGCTGGTGTAACAGTTTCAGGTGTGCTTTGGGCAATATTCCAAAACAACGCAGGTGGTGCATGGGACAATGCTAAAAAATCTTTTGAAGCAGGTGTCGAAATTAATGGTGAAATGACTTACAAAGGTTCTGACGCTCACGTAGCAGCAGTAACTGGAGATACAGTTGGAGATCCATTCAAAGATACTTCAGGACCATCAATGAATATCTTAATTAAATTAACTTGTTTAATTGGATTGGTCATAGCTCCATTATTGGCAAGTCATGGAAGTGAAGAAAATCACGATGCTCATCAAGGTCAAAAAATTGAGCAAGTAATGGAACAAGTGATTATCGATCAAGCTAGTCTTGAGGTAAAATAATTACATTTTATATTTTGAATTATATTTTAAAAAAAAGCGAGCATTAATTTGCTCGCTTTTTTTTTGACCATCTTGTTTGATAACAACACAAGTTCAATATCTTTGCCACATGAAAACAACCGCATTTAAGCCACACCCATGGCATGGGATTAGTTTAGGAGACGACCTCCCTAACAAAGTAACCGCATTCATCGAAATGGTGCCAAGTGATTCCGTGAAGTACGAAATTGATAAAGAGTCAGGTTACTTGATGATTGACAGGCCTCAAAAATTCTCGAACATATGTCCTGCACTGTACGGATTTGTTCCAAAAACATACTGTGGAGAGAAAGTAGCACAGTATTGTAACGAGAAAACTGGAAAAAATACTGTTGGTGATGGGGATCCACTAGATATTTGTGTGTTTACCGAAAGGGATATATCACATGGTGATTTATTAGTTAAAGCCAGAATAATTGGAGGAATGCGCATGATTGATGGAGGAGAGGCTGATGATAAAATCATTGCAGTACTTGATCAAGACGAGGTTTATAACTTCGACGACATAGCTGATTGTCCACCAAGGTTGATAAGTCGATTGAAGCACTATTTCCTCACGTATAAGCAAAATCCAGATTCAAATGAAGCATCCGAATGTGAAATAACACACGTGTACGATGCTGCTGAAGCCAAAATAGTGCTTCAGAAAAGCATGGAAGATTACGAAAATTACATCAAGTAAAATGACCAAATTAAGCGTTAACATTAATAAAGTTGCCACACTTCGAAATGCAAGAGGAGGAAATGTGCCAGATTTAGTAAAAGTGGCGCTTGATTGTGAACGATATGGTGCACAGGGAATTACAGTTCATCCACGACCTGATGAAAGGCATGTTCGTTATCAGGACGTGCGTGATCTCAAAAAAGTACTAACCACTGAATTAAACATTGAAGGTTATCCATCGGATGACTTCATCAACATGGTATTGGAAGTTAAACCAGCTCAGGTGACTTTGGTTCCTGACCCACCAGAGGCGATAACCTCAAACGCTGGGTGGGATGTGGTTGGCAACAAGGAATTTTTGACTAAAGTCGTTGGTCTTTTCAAACAAGAAAACATCAGAGTTTCATTGTTTACAGGGACAGATCTTCATCAAATAATAGCTGCAAAAGAAGTAGGGACTGACCGCGTAGAATTATACACAGAGTCTTACGCAAAGGGCTATTCTGAAAACAAAGAGTTAGCAGTTACAGCATTTGTGAAAGCCTCCATAAAAGCAAAAGAATTGAACTTGGAACTAAATGCTGGTCATGATTTGAGTTTGGAAAACCTGTCTTATTTTGCAGATCAGTTAGTGAATCTAAAAGAAGTGTCTATTGGTCATGCGTTAATAGCAGATGCTTTATATCTTGGGTTAAATACCACCATAAAAGCTTACCTAAGTTGCTTAAAAAAGTAAGTGCATGCTCAATTTTAAGAAATTCGGAGACGGTTCAGAAACTTTAATAATTCTTCACGGATTATTTGGGTCTTTAGATAATTGGCAGACCCTCGCTCAAGTTTTTGCAAAAGATTTTACTGTTTATATAATTGATCAACGGAATCATGGTAAATCACCTCATTTTGATGAGCATACCTATGCATTAATGGCAAGTGATTTAAGCGAATTCATGGTAAGCAACGACATTCAAAAGGCGCACTTACTGGGACATTCAATGGGTGGTAAAACAGTCATGCAGTTTGCGGTTGATTACCCCTATATGATCAATAAATTGATAGTTGCAGACATGTCACCAAGATACTACGCACCGCATCATCAAGACATTATTAAAGCATTATCGTCTGTAAAATTTGATAAAGCTAAAAGCAGAAAAGACGTTGAAGAGTTGTTGTCTATTCACATCAAGGAACCAGGTGTTCGTCAGTTCCTTCTCAAGGGCTTAACCTGGGAATCGAAGGAAAAAATGGGATGGAAATTTAATTTAAAAATACTTTCAGATCAAATCGAAAACATTGGTGAGGCTTTAAGCGGTCACGTATATTTTACTAACCCTGTTTTGTTTTTGAAAGGAGAACATTCTGGTTATATCTTAGAGGATGATAATGAGCTTATTGAAGCAAGTTTTCCCATCTCAGAGATTGTCCAAATAGACAACGCCGGACATTGGTTACATGCCGAAAATCCAAAGGACTTTGTTCAAGAAGTTTTAACGTTTCTAAAATAGTTGGTAAAAAAAGTGAAGTTAGTTAACTTCACTCTCCTACATATATAACTGCATGTCTAAGACTTTAGTAATAATCCCTACTTACAATGAAATTGATAATATCAAAGATATTATTGATGCAGTATTTTTGTTAGACGAACCATTTCATGTGTTAATTGTTGATGACGGCTCACCAGACGGTACAGCTGATGTTGTAAAGAAAATGATGAAAGACAATTCTGAACGCTTGTTCATTCAAGAGCGTAAAGGGAAACTAGGTTTAGGCACAGCTTACATTCATGGATTTAATTGGGCGTTACCAAAAGGCTACGAGTACATTTTTGAAATGGACGCTGATTTTTCTCACAATCCAAATGACTTATTACTATTACTGAAGGCTTGCAGGAAGGGCGGAGCAGACATGTCTATTGGTTCCAGGTACGTAACAGGTGTAAATGTTGTCAACTGGCCAATGAGCAGGGTGTTGATGAGTTATTTTGCTTCAGTGTATGTTCGTTGGATTACCAGGATGCCAGTACGTGATTCTACTGCTGGATTTAAATGTTATACAAGGAAAGTACTTGAAACAATCGAGCTTGAAAAAATTAAATTTGTAGGGTACGCCTTTCAAATTGAAATGAAGTTCACAGCTTGGAAGTACGGGTTTAAACTTACAGAAGTTCCTATTATTTTTACTGATCGGCAAAAAGGTAATTCAAAAATGCACAGTGGAATTTTTAAGGAGGCCGTGTTAGGAGTACTTCAAATGAAAATAGGGAGTTGGTTCAAAAAATATAAAAGATAGTTCAATACTGAATTGTCAACACAAGAATTATCAGAATACATCATGGTTTACATCAAGAATGCAACGGTTGTTAACGAAGGGAAAAGTGAAAAATTAAACGTCCTCATTGAGGATGATAAAATTAAAGAAGTCTTTCCAACAGGTCATGAAATTAATGACGATAATCTGGATGTTATTGACGCTACAGGATTGCATTTGCTTCCAGGATTAATAGATGATCAGGTACATTTCAGAGAGCCTGGTTTAACACATAAAGGTGAAATATACACTGAAAGTAGAGCGGCAGTTGCAGGTGGTATTACCAGTTTCATGGAAATGCCAAATACAAACCCTCAAACTACCACACACGAAGAATGGGAGAAAAAGATGGCCATTGGAGCAAAAAACTCAAAGGCTAATTATGGGTTCTTTTTTGGTGCCACCAATGAAAACATGGATGAGGTGCTAGCTGTTTCTCCTAAGGATGTTCCAGGTATCAAAATATTTATGGGATCCTCAACTGGGAACATGTTAGTAGATGACCGAAGTGTGCTTGACAATATTTTTTCAAAAAGCAAATTGCTAATAGCAACTCATTGCGAGGATGAAAAAACCATCAGAGCAAATACAACGTTGTACAAAGAAAAATACGGAGAAAATCTGCCCATTAGGTTTCATCCTGAAATCCGAAGTGCCGAAGCTTGTTATTTGTCGTCTTCATTAGCGGTTGAAATTGCCAAAAAGCACGATACAAGGTTGCATATATTACACATTTCGACAGCTAAAGAAGTGGATTTGTTTTCAAATGAACTCGCTTTGAAAGACAAGCGCATTACTGCTGAAGCTTGCATTCATCACTTGTGGTTTTCACAAGAAGATTACGACAAGTATGGGACAAATATTAAGTGGAATCCAGCTGTAAAAAAAGCAAGTGATAGGGACGCAATAATGCAAGGTGTACTGGATGATAAAATTGACATCATTGCTACTGATCACGCTCCGCATACCAAAGAAGAGAAAAACAACAGTTATTTTAATGCTCCTTCAGGAGGTCCTCTTGTTCAGCATGCGTTAGTAGCTATGTTGGAACTCGTTAAAAATGGGAAAATAAAACTTGAAAAAGCTGTTGAAAAACTATGTCATGCACCAGCTGATTGTTTTAGGTTATACAACAGAGGATTCATTAAAAAAGGATATCAAGCTGATTTGGTACTGGTTGATTTAAACGACCCTTGGACGGTTTCAAAAGATAATATTTTGTACAAATGTGGCTGGTCTCCTTTTGAGGGAACTACTTTTTCGTCCAAAATCAAAACTACTTTTGTGAATGGTGAAAAAGTGTATGACCAAGGCAAAGTCATCGAGAATACAAGTTCAGCCTCTCAAAGTTTGAAATTTAATGTATAGCATATATTAAAAATGGATTTACGCCGGGACATACTTACTTTTCTTGATGAAATTGAAGAGGGAATTGTCCTTACTAAAGTAGATGAATCCACTACAGAAAAAACTGTTTTTCTAAACAAATCCCTTGAAAATATTGTTGGTGGTTCTTTTGATGAACTGTCCAGAGCTAGTTTTCAATTGTCAGATTATCTTCATGAAAGAGATTTGGCAAAATTTAAAAAACTTCAAGAAAACTTATTTAAAAAACGAAGTAAACAAAAAATTCAATTTAGACTTTTTAGAAAGAAGACAGACTCTTTCATTTGGGTTGAATTACAAGCATATATTAAAGAGCTATCAGGACAACGGTTTAATTACTATACGTTAAGGAATATCGACCTTGAAGTTGAGTCAGAGAACTTGTTAAAACAAAGCGAATTAAAACACAGGTTGCTATTTACCAGAGCAAACGATGCTATTTTTATTATAAAAGATTTAAGCATCATCGATTGTAATGAAAAAACATTATCCATGTTTGAAAGTCCGGGATATTCAGGTATTTCAGGAAAAAAACTTTATCAGTTTATGCCTGACATGCAAATGAACGGGGAAGATTCGGTTTTAAATTTTCATTATCTGATACAAAAATCCATGGCTGGGGAATCTCAGTTTTTTGAGTGGATATTTACCAAGTTTGGTGGAAGCCAATTTGAGGCAGAGGTAAGTTTAAGTGGGTTTTCATTAGGGGAAGACGAGTTTGTTCAACTAATTGTCAGAGATATTACTGCGCGTAAAAAAGCACAGCGAGAAGAGCTCAGAGCCAAAACCGCTGAGAGAACAAACGTTGCTCTTAAAAATGAAATAGAGGAGCGAAAAAAAATTCAACAAGCATTAACTGGAGCCAGACAATATTCAGAAAGTATTATTAATTCGTCTTTGGATATTATAGTAGCTTGTGACAAAAAAGGATACATCACTGAATTCAATGATGCAGGATCCAAGATGTTCGGGTATGACCCGGATGAAATCATCGGTAGGGGAGTGTGGTACTTATTGTATAGCCGGAAAGACGCTGACGAATTAATTAAAAAAATAGTGGAAAACGGTAGTTTCCTTGGTGAAATGACCGTCAGAACAAAACGAGGAGTTCCTTTTTCGGCTTATGTTTCAGCTTCAAGGTTAATAAGTATTGATGGAGAAACTATAGGAACAGTTGGGGTAATTAAAGATATTTCGGAGCTTAAAAAATCTGAAATTAAACTTCGGGAAAGTGTAGAGCAAAAGGAAGTTTTACTTCGGGAAGTACACCATCGGGTTAAAAATAATTTACAGGTAATCAACAGTATTTTAAAGTTACAATCCTTTCATATTAAGGATGAAAAGGCTTTGATGGCTATTAGCGATTGTCAAACGAGGATAAAATCCATGGCTTTTATTCATGAAAGTTTGTACCAATCTAATGATTTGTCACAAGTAAATTTTTCAGAATATTTGAGGACGCTGTGCAACAACCTACTCTTTTCCTACCAAATTGAGTCAAAAAAAATCACCATAGATTTACAAGTGATCGATGTGTCATTGTCCTTAGATTCTGGAATTTCATGCGGATTAATTGTAAACGAATTAATATCTAATGCATTCAAGCATGCGTTTTCCGATAAAGACAGTGGAAAAATCATTGTAAGTTTAAAATCGACAGAAAAGGGACATTGTTTAATTGTTCAAGATGACGGAAAGGGAATTCCAAAAAGTATAAATTACAAGAAAACCAACTCGCTTGGTTTGCAGTTAGTGATTGGCTTAGTTGATCAAATTGACGGAAAAATTCAACACAAAAATGAAGGCGGTACTAAGTTTATTATTAACTTCAAGAGACCGTAACACGAAACATGAAGAAAAACGTACTGATAGTAGAAGACGAAAGTATTGTTGCAATGGATATTCAGCAATCATTAGTTAGTTTAGGATATGAAGTGCTTGGGATAGCCTCATCAGGTAAAAAAGCGAAAGAGTTTCTGAGTAAAAAGAAAAAGCCTGACATCATATTGATGGACATCATGATTAAAGGTGACATGACGGGGATAGACGTTTCAGCTTATGTGAAAGAACACCATCAAATCCCGGTGGTTTTTTTAACAGCATATGCGGATGATCAAACTTTAGAAAAAGCAAAAAACACAGAGCCTTACGGTTATATTTTAAAGCCCTTCAAAGAGGTGGATTTAAAAACTAACATAGAAATGGCTTTGCATAAACACAAGGTCAACAGTAAAGTAAAAAAGGAACTTGATGCTTATGCAACAATTGTATCAAATTCAGAGAACAGTAAACCATATATTTTTATAAAAAACAAATCAAGGTTTATAAAAACCAATGTAGATGATTTATTTTTTGTTGAAGCCCTTAAAGATTATGTGATTTTTCACACAGAAAAAGAAAAGTACACCTTGCATTGTACGATGAAGGAAATTGAGTCAAAACTTCCCAAAGAAAGTTTTGCTAGAGTACATCGGTCGTTCATTGTTAATTTGGACAAGATCCATATGATCGAATATGTAAACGCAATCATTAAGTTGGAGACAGTCAATAAGCAGATTCCAATGGGAGCATCCTATAAGCAAGCACTGTTTAAGAAATTCAATTTGATTTAATTTCTCAAAAGCGAGATAAGGGATTATAAGCCTACCTTTCTAAACAAGTTACTGCTACTAAATCAATGATTCCCATTCGGAAGTCACCATGCTTAGTTCTTTTTCAGCAGCTGAATAAGCTTCGAACAATTTAAAATCATTGCTGTTTTTAGGGTCCGAAATTTTAACTTCCAATTCGCCTTTCTTTAGTTCTAACTCTTCAATTTTAGATTCAAGACTGCTAATTTTGTTTTTGATCTTTCTTTCTTCTTGCTGGTTGTGTCTGTCAGGTGAAGGGTTCGATTTCTTTTTATCCTTGTTTGCTTTTTTCTTTGGTGTCTTTTTTTGTAAATCCAATTCCGACATTTCATCCAGGTTTTTTTGCTGCAAGAAAAAGTCAATATCACCAGCAAATTCTTTCACCTTTCTTTCACCGAACTCTATGATTTTGTCCGTGAGTCCTCTTAAGAATTCCCTGTCGTGAGATACTACGATCATAGTACCACTGTAATTAACCAACGCATCCTTTAATATTTGCTTAGACAATATATCAAGGTGGTTAGTCGGTTCATCAAGTACTAATAAATTGTATGGTTCCAGTAAGAGTTTACACAATGCTAATCTCGCTTTTTCACCACCTGATAAAACCGCCACTTTTTTGTCGATGTCCTCACCACTGAACAAAAATGATCCTAATAAATCTCTAATTTTTAACCTCACTGGACCTTTAGCGATGTCGTCAATGGTATTAAAAACAGTTTTAGTTAAATCTAATTCCTCCGCTTGATTTTGGGCATAATAACCCAGCGATGTATTTTGTCCAAGTTCAGAAACCCCACTTGTTGCTTGCACTTCGTCCACTATTATTTTAAGCAATGTGGATTTCCCCATTCCATTTTTCCCAACAAATGCAAGCTTTTCATTACGACCGATTATTAGGTCAACGTTGTCTAACACTATCTTTTCACCGTATGTTTTATTCACTTTGGTTACAGTGGCTACTTGTTTACTTCCTCTTGGAGGTTCTGGAAACCTAATTTTCATCGCTGCTACTTCGTGCTCCTCCACCACAATTCTTTCAATTTTTTCCAAAGCCTTCACCCTCGACTGTACCTGGTTGGATTTTGAAGCCTTAGCACGGAACCTGTCAATGAACCTTTCCATTTCCTCCAACTTTTTGTCCTGGTTCACCTTGGAAGCTCTCAGTTGTTCAAAATGAATTTCTTTTTGAGCCAAGTATTTAGAGTAAGGAACATTAAAGTCCATGATTCCCTTATTTACAATCTCAATAGTTCTGTTAGTTACCTGGTTTAAAAACTCCTGATCATGTGAAATCAGCACAATGATTCCACTGTAATTTCTTAAATATTTTTCTAGCCATTGTATAGAGACTATGTCCAAGTGATTGGTAGGCTCATCCAATAATAGTACTGCAGGTTCTTGCAATAAGATTTTGGCTAATTCAACCCTCATTCTCCAACCACCACTAAATTCTTGTATGTTTTTATCAAGTTCCTCTCGCTTGAAACCCAAACCCATTAGTATTCTTTCAATTTTTCCCTCCTGACTACTTTCGTCCAATACTTCCAATTTCATTCCCAAATCACTCACCTCTTGAATCAGTTCTTGATAAGCATCGGATTCGTAATCTGTTCGCACAGTTAGTTCTTCGGATAAATCTTCCAATTTTTGTTTAGCAAGTAAACTCTCCTCAAAAGCTTTTTCAGCTTCTTTTCTTACACTCAACTCACCCTGTAAGGCTAAGTCTTGTTTCAAATATCCTAAGCTTTCATTTTTGCCTAAAATGATTTGCCCGTGATCAATGTCCACTGAGCCTGATAATGCCTTTAATAAAGTTGATTTTCCAGCTCCATTTTTTCCAATAAGTCCAGCACGCTGACCAGCTTTTATTTGAAACGTAACCTTGTCAAAAAGAGTGTTTCCATTAAAGGAAATTCGAATATTGTCTACTGAAACCATGGCCTTGTTTGAATGTCTTGAAAATTTTCAGGGCAAAGGTACGAAATACTCAAACAGCTATGCTTATATGCAACAGTTTGATTACGATAATTTCAATGCTACCTTTCGTTTTTAGAACAGCTTTATTCAGCTTCCTTGCATTCTGTCTTGAATGGTGAATCTATGAAGTCTGACACGATAAAGATAAATGGAAAATCTTCTTTGATTTTGCTTTTAATTCTTTCGGCCTCAAATCGGTTTCTGCAATTTCCAACCCTTACTTTATAACTTGGTGGATCCCATATTTTTTCAGCAGCTATCTCAGGATAAGCAATTAAAAACTGATTAAAGTGTTTGTTCGCCTTTTCGTGGCAATTAATTCCTGAACATGAATAAATTTGAACCCTAAACCCTTTTACTGTTTTAGGACAATTTTTGACATTTACTGCGTTTTGAAAATTAACTAAACTGTCAAGATCAGCTGAATAAAAATACTTGACAGTTCCTGGGATAATGGTATCCTGCTTGTAATTACTATCGTTTGGGTTAACAAAATTACTGTCTATTTTACCAACTTCATACGAGTAAATTAAACTGTCTTCCTGAGCCGACAATTCGCCAAGGGAAAACAAAACAGCTACTAGTAACAACGCTTTCATTAGTGTAATTTTATTCAAAGAAAACATAAGTTGTGCCATTATAATTATGGTTTTTTAATGGTGTCACAATCATAAAACAAAGTAACACTGCTTCCTGACTTAATTTCCTCAAATGCTCTTGGCCTTTGGCTTTTAATCGTCGCTTTTGTGGAGTCAACTTTATCGCCGCAATTATGGTATGGCATTCCAGCTACTGAAACATTTAAGTTATTAGCTATGATTTCTTTTTTTGCTTCATCTAATGTTTTTCCAATTACCTTCGGGACTTTAACACTTAATTGCCCCGTTTGTCCCACCAACAATATTAATTTTGCTCCAGCTGTGATTGATTGATCATTTTTTAATTTAACCCCTTCATAACTTTTAATTCCCAAGACCATGTCATCATCCTCATAGTCTACGTATTCAATACTATCTACTTGCACATCTATGCTCTGCAAGTTTTCCATTGCAGCCCTAACAGTACCTCCTGTGACATTGTCAAGGTGAAACTTTATTTTTTTGTTTACCCGAGCATTAAAAGTGATGTAAACCTTCCTTCCTGGTTTTACTAACTGCCCTGCCCTGGGACGCTGTTCAATTACTAAACCTTTTTTTTGATTCCGGTCCCAAATTGAATCCATTAACTCATAACGAAATCCATTTTTTTCTAACAACTCAGGTAGCTCATTAATGTGAACTTTGGTTACGTCAGGTACTGGAAGCTCTTGTCCTTTCCTAGTGTAACTGGTTAAGTAATTGTCTAATACAAAATACCCGACGATGATTAAAATCAAAGCAATAGCCATGTTGATGACAAATGCCTTGCTGAAAATAAATTTTATGAAACCCATGTTGGAAGTTTATCAAGTTAAAATTAAAAGTAATTTGTTTAAACTTCGTAGTTTTGGAACAATTAAAGCACTAATATGCAAAAAATAGCCCTTCTGTATGGAGGATTCTCAGGAGAAGCCGAAATTTCAAAAAAAAGTGCCGAAGAAATTCACAAAGCGCTCAAGTTAAATGGAAATGAAGTTTTTTTAGTTAAGATTGTCGATGCAAATTGGACAGTCGAATACGACAGTAAAGAGTATAGCCTTGATAAAAATGACTTCACTTTTGATCTGAACGGTGAAAAAATTGTTTTTGACAAGGTGTTTAACATCATTCATGGTTCGCCAGGGGAGGACGGAAAGTTGTCGGGATACTTTGAGTTATTAGGTGTAAAATACAACAGTGCAGGCTTGTTGAGTTCAGCACTGACGTTCAATAAAAATTGGAGCAACCGTTTTTTAACTACTTACGGAATCGTAGCGCCAAAATCAGTTGTGTTTTTTAAAGGAGAAGATAACAACCAGTTATACAATGAAATTTCCTTTCCATGTTTTGTAAAACCAAACAATGGAGGATCAAGTATTGGAACACATAAAGCAAAGAATTTAGAGGCATTAAAAAATGCCATCACTGACGCTTTTAAGCACGATACTGAAGTAATCGTGGAAGAATTCATTGAAGGGCGTGAGTTTTCATGTGGTATTTTTAAATCAAAAAAAGGAGTGGAAGTTATGCCACTTACGGAAGTTATTCCCAAAAATGAATTTTTTGATTACAAGGATAAATACAGTGCCGACGGTGCTCAAGAAATTACACCAGCCGATTTACCAGCGGACAAAATTGCTGCGTGTCAAGCAATCGTAAAAAAAGTGTTTTCTATTTTAAGGCTAAAGAAAGTAGCGAGAATTGATTTCATTTTAAAAGACGACAAATTTTACATGATTGAAGTAAATACTATTCCAGGCATGAGTCCTCGAAGTATTTTGCCACAACAAGCTTTACATGTCGGGTACTCTTTTGAGCAATTAGTGGAAATTTTAATGGATTAATTTTTCCGGCAAGCATTTTTAAAACAAAATCGTGATAACAATTTAATGGATAACTCAAGCCACAAAATAAGTGATTTGTTAAATAAATTTCCATCCATTGACTTGGAAGGAATGGAAGAGTATGCTCTTATGAAAAGAGTGGAAACTAAGTACTTAATGAGCTATCAACAATTTCTTGAATTTATTGAGACTTGCGATGACCGCTTTTTTATTCTTGAAATCAACAACAAACGACTACATCATTATAAAAGCAGGTATTTTGACACCAAAGGTTTAAAATCGTATTACGATCACCATAACGGCAAAAGTAATCGGTATAAAATCAGGTTCAGAAAGTATGATTCTTCAGCCGCTTGTTTTATTGAATTCAAACGGAAAAACTTAAAGGGAGAAATCGTAAAACAAAGAAAAGTATCAGAGTGGAAAGACGAGTTAGGAAAAAAAGATTGTTTATATATTCAGGGTGTGGATCAAACTATTGAACTAGGGAATCTCGAACAATCAGTAAACAACGAATACGACCGAATCACTCTGCTTGACAAAGAAAGCAAGGAACGAATGACCTTTGATTTAAATTTGAATTTTAATCATCAAGGTAACCAAGACGAGGTAAGTGAAATTGTGATTGGAGAATTAAAGCAGGAGAAAAAAGCAGTTTCAACTATCAGTTCCTTTTTAAATAAACAAGGAATAACCCCGACTAGTTTTAGTAAGTATTGCACTGGTGTGGTACTTCTAAAACCTGACGTAAAAAAGAATAATTTCAAAAAAAACTTGATTAAAATAGGTAAGTGGGTGAGTTAAATAGGAAGATTAAACTATTAAGACGAGCCATAATTTGTGGCATAAAAAAAGGAGGTTAATTACCTCCTTTTTTTATCAGATTCATTACTAATGATTATGATTTTTATGTTTCTTGTTGTGAACTTTTTTGGGAGCCTTTTTTTGTGCTTTTCCTTTTTTCCAATGACCAGCAGTCCATGCATGTCCATGTGAATTTTTCACCCAATGACCTCCTACCCAGTGGTGTCCATTATTTTCTTTTACCCAGTGAGCTTTTGTCCACACATATTTATGATCCTTCTTGTTCCATTTCCAATGTCCCGTTCTCCAAATATGTCCATGCTTAAGCTTAGCTGGTTTTATAACTAACACTTTTGGCTTTGCAGGCTTTATTTTCACTACTACTTGTGCGCTCCCTGTAACAAAACTAGCACACACAATTACCAAGGTCAATAAACTAGTTTTTAATATCTTTTTCATAGTTGATGATTTAAAGGTTATAGTTCTTTGACGAAATAAAAACGAAAAGGTTTAACTATTGACCATTTATTTTGTGAAATGAAGAGGGCAATTCTCATTTTTAAGCACGCCTTGTGTTACAGTTAAGTCTTAATTATGGTCTGGTATGATCCTCGTATAATGTGTATATTTGGGCAGAATTATTTTGATGAAGTATTTCCAACTTATGAAAAGATATTTATTGTTGCTCGTAGCAATTTCCATTGTTTTTGTTTCGTGTCAATCCGAAAAAAAATACGGTATTGCAGAATTGCAAAATGATCTATCATCCGCGCCTTCTGTTTTTAAAATTGATCCGCGCCAAGACACCCTTTTAATTTGCGATCAGGGTTCAGTTGTTTTTCTTGACGGTTATTCTTTGCAATTTGAGGGTGGTGGATTTCCTGCTGATTCTGTAGTGGTTACAATTAATGAATATTACAATACTTCAGATATTCTTATGAACGATTTAAACACCAGGTCAGGAAACAGGATGCTTGAAACGGGAGGAATGATCAATATTTCTGCTGAAGCTAGTGGAGAAAACCTAGTGCTAGGTGATGGGAATAACATTGTAATTCACTTCCCAAAAGTAGACTCTACTAAAAACATGAGCATGTTTTCGTCAGTAGTGGACTCCTTGGGACAAATTAATTGGAATGAAGAAAAAGCAGGAGAGTTACAATTGCGATTATCTCCATGGGTTCGGTACGTTAGGTATGACAACCTGGACAATTCAGATTTACGACTAAATGACAGCACGAATTATTTTCGTTGGTTGGACAAAAATTTATCATTTGGCAATTCGGAATTAAGTGAATTATTGAAGAAAAGCTTAACATATCATTACATTTTAGGTAAGGATGGAGAGTTAAACCAAACCGAGCTAAGTGAAGGTGGATCGGATAGTCTTAGAGGTAAAATACTGGAAGCTATCAGCACATTACCATCATTTTTAGCGTACACAATTGACAGAAAGCCAATTGAAATGAAAGGAACATTAGGCTTTTCTGCTGATGTGATTGCCCCTAGATACCAGTCAAAGGAAGCCTACCTAACAGCTTTCGAAAAAAGAATGGAAAAAGTGGAGGATCTTGCAACCATTGATCAAATTGAAATGAACTATTACGTGTTTAGCTCAGGAAGTTTAGGGTTAATTAACTGCGACAAGTTCATTGACGACCCCGCTCCAAAAGTGGACTTCATTGTGAATGTTCCTCAATTTGAAGAAACTACAGTCAAATTAATTTTTAATGATTTCAAAGGAGTGCTTTCATCAATAAACAACAAGGGGGAATTTAGTTTTAATGAAATTCCGCAAGGAAAAAGCATTACAGTGGTGGCCTTAAGGTATGAAGAAGGAGTGCCAAAACTTGCAACAAAAACAACCAGTACTGGTTCCGAAATAATTTCGGAATTAATCTTCAAAGAACATACTGTTGCTTCCTTACAAAAGGAATTAGAGAGATTTAATTAGCAATCAATTGTTCCGTTGTAATTTTGATTAGGATTTTCTATAATTATATAAATTTTAATAAACCTCCTTTTCTAAAAAGTTCAAGTGAATCAAAATTGATGAAAAGTAGAGTTAAAATAAGCAGAATTAGCGCTACTTCTATCGTTTCTTGAAATTCGTCCTGTCACAAATTAATTTAACAATACGCCCTTCTTTGAAGTCCGATTCATTGAAATTTCTTTATTTTTGAGGTGGTCATTCCTTGGCTTGATTTTCAGTAATTTTTTAGATTAAAGTGACTTTTAAATATGTTATTCAGTAGTTTAATTTTTTTATTTATTTTTTTACCGCTTTTAATTGCTGTTTATTACATCACTCCTAGGAAGTTTAGAAATTATATTTTACTCCTTTTTAGCTTAGTTTTTTATGCATGGGGCGGAGTTAGTTACGTATTAATTTTAATTGGTTCAATAGTAGTAAACTTCCTGTTTGTTAAACAATTAGAACAGAACACAATTAATAAAAAAAAGTGGCTAGTAGTAGGTTTAACTTTTAATATCCTTGTAATCGTATTTTTTAAATACCTCGATTTCCTTATGGGAAATGTAAACACCATCGGCGCTTTATTATTTCAAGACTATACCAATTTCGCTTTAAGGGAGATTGTCCTTCCTTTAGGGATTTCATTTTTCACGTTCCAGCAAATGTCTCTTTTGTGGGATGTTTATAGAGATGAAAATCTTGAAAAAGCAACTTTATCAAACGTTGCCCTTTACATTAGTTTATTCCCTCAACTGATTGCTGGGCCTATTGTGAGGTACAATGACATTGTTGACCAGTTTAAAACCAGGGTGGAATCAGTGGTGCTATTTCGGTCAGGAATACAAAGGTTTTTAATGGGGTTATTCAAAAAGATAGTCATTGCTAATTCTTGCGGAGAAATCGCAGATTCGATCATGTTGAATCCAGTTGATAGTATCAATACGCCAATAGCATGGTTAGGAATCATAGCATACACTTTTCAAATATATTTTGATTTTTCAGGGTATTCTGATATGGCAATTGGTTTAGGAAGAATTTTTGGATTTAAGATATTTGAAAACTTCAACTTTCCTTACATCTCTCAAAGTATCCAAGAGTTTTGGAGACGTTGGCACATCTCTCTTTCTACCTGGTTTAAAGATTATGTATATGTTCCTTTAGGTGGTAATCGGGATGGTCAATATAAAACATATTTTAATTTGTCGGTGGTGTTTCTTTTAACAGGGATTTGGCATGGAGCAACCTGGAGCTTTGTGCTGTGGGGATTGTTTCATGGACTGTTTTTAATAATTGAAAAGTTAGGATTTAATAAAATACTAAAAAAACTACCAGGTATTTTAAGGTGGGCTTACACTATAACGATTGTGATGATAGGATGGGTTTTCTTTAAAATTGATGAAGTACCTGATGCTATTGCATACGTTGGGAAACTTTTCGGTGCCGGTGAATCCAACGACTATCACGTACTGTCATACTTAAACAACGAAAGCGTTATTATCCTAATTATTGCTGCTCTTTTTAGCTCAACTGTATTCAAAAAAATGAAATTAGTACTTGACAAGTTCAATATTTCAAAAACAATTGTTTTTAATGTAATTGCTGATTTAGTGCTGCTCTTAACATTTATATATTCAACGATGTATATTAATTCAGGGTCATATAACCCATTCATATATTTCCGATTTTAAAATGAAAACACTTCGAAAAGCGTCTATATATGTTCTCCCAGTGGCATTCCTTGTGTTGCTTTTTTTACCATTTTTAAATGGAACAATGGGAATATGGGAGTATGAAAGAAAGGATGAAAATCGTACTTTTAAAGATACCGTTCCGACTGTAGACTTTAGTAAATTAGACGATTTCCCAAAAGAAGCAGACCTGTATTTTAGTGATAATTTTTCATTTCGTTCTCCCTTACTAGACTTGTACCACAACATTAAATTTTCTTATTTTAAAATTTCACCTCATCCAGACAAAACAATTGTTGGAAATAACGGGTGGTTTTTTATGTCTTTAAAGGAGAAAGAAATTTATGAAGGAAAGCATGATTTCACAAAAATGCAGTTGGATGCGTTTTTAAATGAATGGAAAAAAAGAACTAAATATTTGGACTCATTAGATATTAAAACGTACTGGATAATTGCCCCCATGAAGCATTATGTATATAAGGATGAACTTCCGTTTAACGTTTATAGTCCAAAAGGAAGAAGAGTTGATCAACTTAAAAAACATTTTGAAGCCGATTTACCTAATTTGATATTCGATCCGCTTTCAATACTTTTAAATAATAAAGACAATAAAAAACTATTTTATAAATTAGATAACCATTGGAATTTCCATTCTGGCTACCTAACCACTCAAAAACTAATAGAAAAAATAAAAGTTGATATTCCAAACAGTAACCTTACCCAGATGCCTGGTGTTGACTGGTTGGACACTGTGATATATTCAGGGTTTCATCACAGTGTAATCGGGATTCCGGAACTAAATGAAATACGTCAAATCCCTTTTGTCCAAAACATAGCTTCTGTAGAATCCGAAAAATATGGGTTTCCTTGCGTACCGAACTTTGCTTATCCGTGGGAGTATGAAATAAGATATACCAACAAAAAGACAAAGTCAGGGCTCAAAATACTTTTTATCCGAGATTCATTCGGCGGTCAAATGATGCCGTACATAAAAGAAATGTTTGCTGAAAGTGTGTTTATTTTTGACGCTTGGAGGTATCAATTTAACAAACCTATAATTGAAGCTGTGAAACCAGACGTAATCGTTTATTTGGGGCTAGAAACCCATTTAGAGAACATGCTTAAAGATTATAAATAATCGAATTACCTCGAATAAGTTCAAGATATAGATGGACGAAAATTTGAATTAAAAAATAGATAAAGAATTACTTCATGAAAAAATTGTTGTCATTCTTTGCGTTGATGATACT
Source organism: Glaciecola sp. (assembly GCA_047632015.1). Lineage (GTDB taxonomy): Bacteria > Bacteroidota > Bacteroidia > Flavobacteriales_C > JBLIAZ01. The sequence goes on along the minus strand of JBLIBC010000019.1, from coordinate 654 downwards.
CTGGGGTACACACTTGCAAGTTCAGGCGAATGTGGCGAATGATTCCACTAGGGCGGTATGGACTGATGATGTCACAAAAATTAAAGCTATTGTGCCAATGGGCACCATTAATCACATCTACTCAAGTCCTAAAGGAGAAATAACTGATTCTTTAAAGTCAGCTCACAGTGAAGATTGGATTATTGTGACTATTGACTCATTGAAAGATGGCTGCGCTAAATTAATAGATGTTTTCCTTGTTCGGTCCAGACCTAATACACCTGTGTTGTATAATGTATGGGTTCCACTCAACATATTATACACTGGCCTCAACGATCCAATTAACACTTTTAAAGTTCCCGTTTCGCCTAGTAAAGATTCAAAACAGCTCGTATGCACCACTGTACCATGGATGAACATTATCGATATTAAAGGGAACTGGCTTAAACTAAAGTTTAAAACTGATGGGAATGAGCATGTGGGTTGGAAACATAAATTTAACATTTGTGTCAATCCGTTTTCGACTTGGGGGTGGCGTCCTCTTGTATAGGAAGACGAATAAAATTCAACAGAGGAGGAATCTTTAACTACATTAGCAATCAATTTATAGCAATCAGAAAACATGAAACATTCAATCGTAATTATCATCACACTTATGTTCGCATTTGGATGCGG